>JBNMHH010000215.1:0-3720 GCA_050872665.1 Helicobacteraceae bacterium | reverse complement strand
TATCGCCGATTTTTTTAAGGTATTTTGGATTCACAAAGCTCACAACCGCCACCGCGCCGATAGGCTCAGCAACGCCCACGCCGTCATTTGCCACGCTACGAATGAAAATATCGCCATTGAGATTCACCTCGACATTACTCGCTGCCAAATCAATAGTAATCGTGCCGTTTTCATCGATTCCCTCGCGGGATAGCACGGGGAATCCGCGCTTTGTAACCAAAACGCCGTTATTATCTAACTCAAATGCGCCATCGCGCGTATATCTCACGCCATTTGGGGTAGCAATCGCAAAAAATGCGTTTTTATTTTTTAGTGCCAAATCTAGCGGATTTTCCGTTTGTGCGAAACTACCCACGCTTAAATCGCTGTATTCCTCCACGACTGCGGGGACGCGATTGATTGTGCGATTTAGGAATTTTGAGGCTTCGCGTGTGTGATTTTGCAAGGGCAACTCGTGCTTAAACTCCTCATAAAGGCGCAAAAAGTCGCCGATTACGACATCATCGCGCTTGTAGCCGTTTGTATTGGCGTTTGCAAGGTTGTTTGAAATGGTATCAAGGCGGTTAAACTGCGCTATCATACCGCCTGTTGCGCCGTAAAATCCATTTAGCATAAAAAATCCTATTTGTAAAATTAGGATTTTGTAAGCATAAATTATTCCGTTATGATTTTAATGTCGCAACAATCTAAATTATAAAGTTTGCAAACCAAATCATCGATTTGGGATTCGAGCGATTCGGTGTTTGCGGTGGAATCTTTTGCCTTAGATTTAATGATTTTATCCACAAGATTCATAATGCTATCGGCGATTTTTTGATTTGTGGCATTTAGCTTGGGAATGGGGATTTTATCGGTGGCTGGGGCGTCAAAGTGCATAGTCATTTTGGCATTTGAAAATATAAATTTGGCGATATACCAATTCATCGCTGTGGAGTTTAAAATCGCCCACGCAAGGCGCGAATCCAAATTAGTAAATACAAGCTGATTGATTGTGTCTAGCAAATACGCATTTTGCGTTTGTGGCAACATTGCAATGACGCGATTTTGTGTAACGATATTTTGCGCCAAAAGCGCGTTATCTTTAATGAGCGCGTTATTTGGGATATTTTTTATGCTTTTTGCGAATCCTTTGTATTGTTTAATGCCGTATTTATTGATTTCCTTGCCACCGATAAAGCCGTATTTGCCTTTTTGTGCGAGTTTATTTTGATAGGTTACGCCACGCGTATTTTCACAATATGCCCCCATCATATCGCCGATATTGCGCATCTTTACGCCTAAAGTGATTTCACTTTGGCTTAGATTATTGATAAAAAGCCCAAATAAATTTATTAGCTTTTTATCAATCATAATGGTGGGATTTTGCGCGATTTCATCGTCTTTAGTGGCTTTTATTTTTGTCGAATCCAAAAATGTATTTGCATAAAAATCGCATTTATGATTTTTATGCACCGCGTAAATCACCATTTCAAGCAAAACATAGCTCAACGCCTTGCCACAATCCGTTAGCAAAAACATATTTGGCTGTAAAATGTCGCGCAGTGGCTTCCATTGTGCCACATAGACGAGCGATTTTGGCACGATAAAGGCATTTACGCCATTTGGACTTAGGATTTTATCGGCGAGTAGGATAAAAAGCTGGGCGGTATTTGTCGAGCTAAGATTATAAATATTTTTATAAATTTGCCTATCATCTGCGCTTAAATCCACGCCATAAGGCGGATTTCCTATAATCAAATCGAATCCCATAAAGTCGCCATTTGAATCTAACACTTCAGGGAACTCAAATCGCCACTCAAAATAAGATTCGGCTTGGGTTTTAAAGGATTCATAAGCATTCATCGCTTTTACCAAAGCAATAAAATCTCTCTCTACAAATGCGCTTGATTCACGGGCGATATTAAGCGTTTTATGATAATTAAAATCTGTGAGATAATTATTTAGTTTGCTTTTGATATTTGCCAAATCTTCGCTAGGCATTGTCGCGTCATCTATGCCACCATAACCATAGGATTCCAAATAATGCGCCAAAACGCGCTTAAATGTCGCGTATTCGTTGCTTGTTTTTACAAAAAGCGTTAGGATAAAATGCCTTGCGCTTTCGGCAGTGTGCTTGTGCGTGGCTCGTATTTTTTCATTTGTCTCATTTATGTATAGCTTTGTGGCTTCCTTATATCGCTCAATCTCTCTTGGCAATTTATTTTTCAAATCCTGCAAAGTGCTTTGCGCCTCGCGCTCTAACTCTTTGGGTTGCTCTATGCTGTATCCTTTATTTAGCTCGGCTTTTAGTTGCGATTCTAATCGCTCTTTTGTAATATCTAACGCGATATTTGAGATAAGCGAATTGCCACATTTTATATTTATGTCAATATTGGGCAAAGTTTGCATTTGATGAATGCGCGAATCTAGCCTTTCGCTATAATATTCATCGCCACTCATTAAATAATAGCTATTTTTTAGTAGCTCAATCCAAAGGCGCAGTTTGCAAATCTCTACGGAATTTGGGTTAATATCTACGCCAAAGAGATTATTTTGGATTATGGATTTTTTGAGATTAAAGCTTTCTTTTTGGATTTTGTGGCTTGGCTCATTTTGGCTTTTTGGCTTAGAGTAGGCAAAATCGCTAATATGAATCTCATCGGCGATAATATTTAGCTCTTTATTTAAAATATCATTGCTCAAAAGCCCCAAATCATAGTGAATCTTTATCATTTGATTTAGCGCAGATACTAAAAAATGCCCACTGCCCACCGCAGGGTCGCAAATGCGAATAGTCTGCAATAACTTAATATATTTATTTTTAATCATTTTTGTGCTGTCATTGCGAGAATCTGCGTTAGCAGATTCGTGGCAATCCACTTCATTGCTTTTTTGGATTGCTTCGTTGTGGCTATCGCCACTGCCTCGCAATGACGAATGTGGCGCGTTTCTAGCGAGGCGTATTTCGCGGTGGATTTCCTCTTCTATATCATCTAAATTTTTGCATTGCCACTTTGGATTCGCGCTATTAAATCTACTTACAATGACTTTATTTAAACTCTCATCACACATATAGCTTGTAATCTCACTTGGCGTATAAAAGCTACCTTCTTTATAAGCATTTAATCGCTCAAAAACATTGCCTAAAATACTCGCATTTATAAGCGTATCAGATTCGTATTCATCGCCACTACCAAAATCATAGCTATCTAAAAAATCCAAAAGATATTCCAAAAGTGGGATTTTTTTCGCTGTTGATTTTTGCTCTTTGTATGGTGGCAAGGATTTATCATTGCTTAGATTTTGTATGTAAATAAGCCTTTGCTCGATTTTATTTGGGCTAAAAAGCGATGAGTTAAGATAGGGTAGATTAAAAAACGGCGAATCCACCTCCACTCGCTCATTATGTGGCTTTGCTAATACTTCAAAAAATAGCTTTTCTAGCGTCTGAAAATCTTTTATGTTTTTATTATTTAGGAATCTAATATTATTTTTATCGCCACTATTAAATCGCATAAGATTCGCTTCGATTAGCTTTAAAAATAAGATTCGATTAAGCCACAAAATAATTAGCGAAATAATATTTTCTTGGGTTTTGTCCGATTCACTATGCAACGATTCGGCAATATTTTCATATAACGCACCGCTTATATTATTTGGAATAATTTTATTTCTATCTTTGCCACTCTCTATGGTTTTTAAGCCAAGAATGTAAAGTAGCTCTTTATAAAATGCCTCGTT
>JBNMHH010000214.1:0-3725 GCA_050872665.1 Helicobacteraceae bacterium | reverse complement strand
TGCAAGCTCTCTTTGAAGCACCCGCCTATCGCCATAACCTCGCCGAGAGATTTCATAGAAGTAGTGAGCGTGGAATCCGCTAAGGGGAATTTCTCAAACGCAAAGCGCGGGATTTTGGTAACGATATAATCAATGCTAGGCTCAAAGCTAGCAGGCGTGCCTGTGATGTCGTTGCTAATCTCATCTAGGCTAAAGCCTACCGCCAGCATTGTGGCGACTTTGGCTATGGGATAGCCTGTGGCTTTACTTGCGAGTGCCGAGCTACGCGATACGCGCGGATTCATCTCTATGACCGTCATTCGCCCGTTTTTAGGATTTATGGCAAATTGCACATTGCTTCCGCCCGTATCCACGCCGATTTCACGCAGGATTTTGAAGCTCGCATCACGCATTCGCTGATATTCTTTATCTGTAAGTGTGAGCGCAGGGGCAATCGTAATGCTATCCCCCGTATGCACGCCCATAGGGTCGAGATTCTCGATACTACACACGATTATGCAGTTATCATTTTTATCGCGGATTACCTCCATTTCAAATTCTTTCCACCCTAGCAGACTTTCTTCGATTAAAATCTCATTGATAGGACTTGCCTCTAGCCCCGCTTTTGCCAGAGCTTTAAACTCCTCGATATTATACGCCACGCCACTACCGCCACCTGCAAGCGTGTAACTCGCGCGGATAATAAGCGGGAAGCCGATATTTTGCGCCGCCTCTAATGCCTCCTCCTCGTTGTAGGCGTAATGGCTCTTTGGCAAGTCCATACCAATCTTTAACATTGCCTCTTTGAACGCCTGTCTATCCTCGCCCTTTTTTATCGCGGCGGGATTTGCACCCAAAAACTTCACTCCCTCTAAAGCCCCGCTTTCATACATTTCCATTGCGACATTTAGCGCGGTCTGTCCGCCCATAGTGGGCAAAATCGCGTCAATGCTTTCTTGTGCGATGATATTTGTGATGACTTCTTTTGTGATAGGCTCGATATAAGTGCGGTGGGCAAAATCAGGGTCAGTCATAATCGTAGCGGGGTTTGAGTTTATAAGCACCACGCGGTAGCCAAGAGACTTTAGCGTCTTTGCCGCTTGTGTGCCAGAGTAGTCAATCTCGCACGCCTGCCCGATGACAATGGGACCAGAGCCGATAAGTAAGATATTTTTAATGTCGGTGCGTTGTGGCATATTTCCTCGATAGTTTAAAAAATTTGTGGATTTTACACAATAAGGACTTAAAAGTAAATTTTATGCAAGGTGAAATTTTTGAAATCTTAAACCAAAAAATTTTAACTTTTAGATTCCTAAATCTCCCCACTTTTTTCTAATTTAGCTAAAAATTCTATAAATCGATGTGTATGCAAAATTGCACCCTCTTTGTTTAAGTGATAGCTTGTATCATAAAAATATTTTTGCTCGAAATGAAAGTCCCTAAAATCACCATAGATTTTGATACTATTTTTGGCTAATTGTGCTTTAAGATTTGCAATAGATTCGTGTGTTTTTGGATTATCAAGGCTAAATTTTTCATTTTCTGCACTAACAGGATAAGTTAAAAAGATTTTAATATTATTTTCTTTTGCAAATGCTTTTAGTCGTGCAAATTCACTTACAAAAAACTGCGATATTTGTAAATTTGGTTTCATTTTATAATCCGAATCTACAACATAAGGCTCTTTATTTTCTTGGGCGCAAAAATCACCATAAGGACTTAAACTTTTATAGCTATATGAGGCGGATTCGCCACAAGGATTATTTGCGTTTTTGTCCCACATTTTTAGCATTTCATCAATGGGATTATCGCTAATGCGCGACTTGTTTGGTTTGACAATCTTTTGCATTATGGTGTATGGCGAAGTGCTAAAATATGTCAAAATAAGCCCTTTGATAGAAATGTATTTTTTGTATCCATTGCCCCAAATAAGCATATTTGAGATATACCAAATGTCATCTTTGGGTGATTTTCTAGTATAGTATTCAAATTCTAGCGGTATAAACACTATGTCGCCATTTTTGGCGTTTGCTATGATTTTATCAATGTGATAATTTATAGGCACGGAAGCGTGAGTGGCGTAGTTTATCGGCTGATATTTCGTGTGCTTGGCGATTAGAGAGCTATCAAATCCAAATAGTGAATTTGAGCCACTTATGATAATAAGCCTTTTGCCACTGCTATTTGCGTTGATATAATCTTTGACTTTATAGAGATTATCAAGCCACATTTCTGTATTTAGCAAAGGCAAATGTAAAATATGCACATACAACAACAATCCTGCTATGTATAGTATAGAAGTGCCTATCGCGGTGGCAAAAAATGCGAAAATTTGCTTTTTGTAATTTATCATTGTGATTTCCTAAAAGTTAAAATATAAAAATGGTGCTTTGTATGTAGTGCTACTTAGCATTGTAAAGATTAAAAGTGCAAACATAAATCCAGCAATGATACAATGAGATATTTTTATCTTTTGTGTTATTTGATTTGAATTTTTAAATATTAGGCACACGACAAACGCACACACAATCCATATAATAATCTCATTTGTTCCGCCTTGAAGTGTGCTAAATATTTTGCTCCATTTATGTGGGATTTCTAGATTCGCAAATCCAAACATTCCCTTAATAAGATTCACCGCACCATTTAGATTTTCGGAGCGGAAAAATATCCAAGTGAGATTGACAAAGTTAAATGTAATAAACCAGCAAAGGAATTTATAAAGGCGTGTGTGAGTAAAAATTAGTTTCTTGTCATTCTGAGCGGAACGCGAAGCGTGAAGCGAAGAATCCATTTTAGCGACTTTGGAATCATTTGCGATTTTCTTACTTTGAGTGAATTTGCGTGATTCATCAATTCGCTTTTGAGACATTGCGTCTTTTATTTGATTAGAATCTCGTGATTTGGATACTTCCCCTTCGCTTTGCTCAGGGTCAGTATGACGACACGATTTATCGCAAAAAGACGAATTTGCTAACCACCACGCATAGATTCGATGAATCATCATCGCCACTCCGTGTAAGATTCCCCATATCACAAATCCCCACCCAGCTCCGTGCCACACACCACTTAAAAATGCTACGATAAAAAGATTGCGTAAAGTCAATATTTTGGTTATGTTGCTTTGCTTTTGTGAATCGTTTGCAATTCTAGTATCTTGCGCGAGATTCGTGGGTTGCGTAGAAAAATCCGAATGAGATAAGGCTTGTTGCCTATCGATTGAGGATTTTTCGAGCTCCCGCGAAGATTGCGCAAGAGACGAATTGCCATTTCCACGATTGCCACCAAGCGGAATATAAACGCACTCTTTTAGAAATCTCCCAAGCGTAATATGCCATCGCCTCCAAAACTCAGCAATATTTAGCGATTTATAAGGCGAATCAAAATTAAGCGGTAGCACTATGCCAAACATTAGCGCAAGTCCTATCGCCATATCGCAATATCCGCTAAAGTCAAAGTATAGCTGAAATGTGTAGGATAGTGAAGTCGCCCAAGATTCGGCGATATTTAGGAATCCGCCACTCTCTACCACGCTAAATCCAGCATTTGCCCATTTGGCGAAACTATCAGCGATAAAGGCTTTTTTGAATAAACCTATGGAGAATATAAAAATGCCTTTGGCGAGAAATTCGTAATTTGCAAATTCAGCTTTTTGCGATATTGCACCACAACTCAAATCTGCTTCACTGCGGCGCACACCCAAGTGCGCCTCATTCGCAGATTTTCGCTGTGGCACAATCTCATCA
>JBNMHH010000213.1:0-3745 GCA_050872665.1 Helicobacteraceae bacterium | reverse complement strand
TTTGAACCTTTACAAAATGTAACGCCAAAAAAGCTAAATCGCATTATCGATTCAATCCACATTTATTTGGCGAATCACTCGCTAGATGTGGCATTTTGCGTGGATATAGTTACGATTCGCAATGGCGAAATTGAATTTTTTGAGAATGTAAGTGCGGAAATTTAAGCAATAAAATTTTGCTTTATGTTAAAATTCCGCTTTAAATTTTTAAAATCAAGGAGAAAATTATGGGTAAATATATCGAGTTAAACAACGCAAACTTCGATAGCGTTACAAAAAGTGGCGTTGCGCTAGTGGATTTTTGGGCGCCTTGGTGCGGACCTTGTCGAATGCTAAATCCGATTATCGAAAAGCTAGTCGATGAATTTGAAGGACGCGCGAGTATTTGCAAAGTCAATGCCGATGATGAAAAGGATTTGGTGGCAAAGTTTGGCATTAGCAGTGTGCCTACAATGCTGTTTATGAAAGATGGCGAGATTATTCATCAAGTCATCGGCGCGACAAGCGAACAATCCATTAGAGATAAAATCAACTCAATGCTATAAGAGCGGTTTTAAAGTTGCGATTTTCGCCTTTAATGCCGTTTTTTGCTACGCTTTTTATGGCGGCGGCGTTTTTTTACTTTCAATACACTTATACGAAATTGAAAGTAATTGATTTTAGCGAGTTTGTTTTTTACGGAGAGGATTTTGTATTTTCGCCCAAAGAGAGCGAATACATAGTCCTTTTGTATAATTCTAAAGTTAGTGGATTCGCCCAAATCGCCAAAGCCGTCCCCAATGAAAGTGGGCTAACGATTCTAGCCATTGATTTTTACCAAAACAAAAATCAAACCCCTAGTGGCGAGGTTTTGCCACTAAGTGCTGGAATGAATACGCTTTTAAAACTTAGCAGAATTTTTAGAGTAGATAAGATTCCAGCGTATTTTAGAATTAAGCAAAAAAAAGCCACGAAATACGCGCAAGATAGCAAAATTTACAGCGATTTTGTAGGCGAATCAAAGAGCGAATCAAAGGAAATAAAATGATAAATTTAGCAATTATCGGTGGCGGACCAGCGGGGTTAAGTGCGGGATTATACGCTACTCGTGGCGGATTAAAAGATGTCGTGCTATTTGAGCGCGGAATGCCGGGCGGACAAATCACAAATTCTAGCGAGATTGAAAATTATCCCGGCGTAAAAGAAGTCGTAAGCGGAATCGAATTTATGGAGCCGTGGCTAGAGCAATGCTTTAGATTCGGGCTTACGCATAATATGAATGAAGTTACGCGCATAGCAAAAAATGGCGAAAATTTTGATATTATCCTAGCTGACGGGCAAAAAGAAAGCGCGAAAGCTGTGATTCTTTGCACGGGCGGGAATCCAAAGCGTTCAAATATAAAAGGCGAAAGCGAATATTGGGGCAAAGGCGTTAGCACCTGTGCGACTTGCGATGGTTTTTTTTACAAAAACAAAATCGTAGCCGTGCTTGGCGGTGGCGATACCGCGCTTGAAGAGGCGATTTATTTAGCGCGAATCTGCGAAAAAGTTTATTTGATTCATAGACGCGAGGCTTTTCGTGCCGCGCCTAGCACACAAGAGGCGGTAAAAGAAAATCCAAAGATTGAAATCATCACGCCAAGCGTCATTGATGAGATTGTAGGCAATGGCAAACACACCACAAGCGTAAAAATCACAAATCTTAACACAAAAGAAAAAAGCGAAATTGAGGTTAGCTGTTTGTTTGAATTTGTCGGCTATGATGTGAATACGGGCATTTTAATGCAAGAGGATTCATCGCCACTATGCGAAATGAGCGATGATGGAAAGGTTAAAGTGGATTTAAATATGCAAACCTCCGTCTCTGGGCTATTTGCAGCAGGTGATATACGGCAAGATTCGCTAAAGCAAGTCGTAATTGCCGCAGGGGACGGCGCAGTAGCGGCGTTAAGCGCAATCGAATATTTGGAGGCGAAAAAGCACGAATCTGAATCTATGCTATTTTAGGCGCGAATCGTGGTAAATCGTGGCGAATCTAGGGCGAATCAAATGCTTAAATCTTTAAAGCGAATCTAAAATAAGGGGTTAAAAATGATAAAAGTGGGAATCTTTGGCGCGACAGGGCGAATCGGCAGACTTTTGATTGAATCTTTATGTAATGACAAAGAAATGCAGCTTGTAAGCATTTTTGTCCGCAATGAGTTGCAATACTCTATCCCAAAGGGCGTTTTGGTAACAAATGATGTGAGCGTTTTTTTAGAATCTAGCGATTTGATTATTGACTTTTCTAGCCCTGAGGCTACGCAGACGCTACTTGATTGCGCCATTGATACTTGCGCCAAGCCCATTGTCATCGGCACTACGGGGCTAAATGATATGCAAATGGACTTGCTAAACGCTGCCTCGCAGAAAATGCCTATCCTCTATGCCTCCAATATGTCGCGTGGCATTGTGGTGCTAAATAATATCGCTGAGATTGTGGCTACGGCACTGCGCTCAAGCGATATTGAAATCGTAGAAATTCATCATCATCACAAAAAGGATTCGCCCTCTGGCACGGCACTAAGCCTAGCTAATAATGTCGCAAATGCGCGTGGGCTAAAGCTAGACAAAGTCCGCGTGAGTGGCAGAGACGGCGCAATCGGGGAGCGCAAAAAAGATGAAATCGGCGTGATGAGTTTGCGCGGTGGCGATGTCGTGGGACGGCACACAATCGGCTTTTATATGGATGGCGAATATTTGGAGCTAACACACAACGCCACAAGCCGAATGACTTTCGCGCAAGGCGCAATCAATGTCGGCAAGTGGCTTATCAACCAGCCCAGCGGATTGTATGACATAAAGGACGCTTTGGCACTGAATTAAAAGGGCAGATTATGGAATTTTCTCACAAAAATTACGATTCGCAAAAATCGCTTAAATTGGGGCGCGAATCTCACAAATCGCTTGAATCGCACGAATCGCCAAAGGAAAAATGCGCCGTTGTGGGCGTTTTTAATGCCCCAAATAGTGCGCTTTTGTGCTACTACTGCCTTTTTGCAATGCAACACAGAGGACAGGAATCCAGCGGAATCTCCACCACAAACGGACATAAAATCACCACGCTAAAAGGCGAAGGCTTGGTTACCTCCGTATTTAAGGGCGGATTAGACAGCCTAAAAGGAAGCGCGAGTATCGGGCATAATCGCTACTCCACCGCAGGGGAGGATTCTAAATGCGATGTCCAGCCCATTTTTGCCAAATACGCGCTTGGCGAAATCGCACTAGCGCACAACGGCAACCTAGTCAATGCCAAAGAAGTCCGCGAATCGCTCACAAAAAAAGGCGCGATTTTCCAAAGCCACCTTGACACCGAAAATCTCATTCACTTAATCGCCCACAGCAACGAAAAACGCCTACGAAACCGCATAATCGAATCGCTAAAATCCATAAAAGGCGCGTATTCATTCGTGCTACTTAGTCGTGGCAAACTCTTTGCGATTCGCGACCCTTATGGATTTCGCCCCTTAAGCGTGGGGGAAATTATCAACGATGACGGAAGCAAGGGCTATGTGGTGGCGAGTGAAACTTGTGCGTTTGATTTGATTGGGGCGAAGTTTATTAGAGACATAAAACCCGGTGAAATGTTAATATTTAGCTTAAGCAATTCGTCTCTCACGCGACCTTCGCGGGAGCTTGAAAAATCCTCAATCGATAGACCATCAGTCTTATCTCATTCGGATTTTTCGGCGCAACCCACGAATCTCGCGCAAGATACTAGAATTGC
>JBNMHH010000212.1:0-3754 GCA_050872665.1 Helicobacteraceae bacterium | reverse complement strand
TAAAATCCACTCCTAAAGCAGTGTAGCTAGTCCCATTTGTGCTTGTAGCTACTTTATCTATACTATATGCTACACCTAGCTCAAAGTTTCTACCAAAATCAAAAGCTATGCGAGAGTTTTTATCTTTGAAGGTGATGCTACCACCAGTTTGGACATCCAAAACAAGGTGTGAATTGTTTTGTCTAGATGTCATATTAGTGCTCCAACCACTAAAACCATTAAAAATTGTCGCATTTTCTCTAATCATTATTGTGTAGTTTTGGATTAACATAGTAGCTCTTTGTATGGTAAGATTGCCATTATTACTCATTCCTGTCATAATAATCCCTAAACTATTTAGTGTAAGTGGCGTTAGATTCGTTGAGTTATTGACACCATAATTTATCCCACCCATTGAGCCGTAGTTTGTAACCTTGCCTATACCAGCATTACTCCCACCAACCCAAATAGATGATTTGCTTGTAACATTCGTGGCAATATTGCCGTAGTTTATAAGATGCCCGATGTATCCACCTTGCTCTAGATTTAATGCTTGGTTTGGCGCATTGTTAATTGTAATGTTAATATTGCCGTAGTTTATAAAAGTGTCGATTCGTGAGTTAAAGCGTATGCCATTGCCATCAGCTACGGTATAGTTGCCAGAATTTGTAACCTTGCTGTAATTCGTTTGTATCTGACAAGTAGAACTTCCACTTGCACAAATTTGACTTAGCTCGATTGCATTAAGATTTTCACTTATAAATATCATCATTGCGAGGAAGCGAAGCTGAAGCAATCCACGCGCACTCGTCATTGCGAGTGAGTGCAACGAGCGAAACAATCCACTTTGGATTTGTATATTTGGATTTACATATTTAGATTGCTTCGGGCAAAGCCCTCGCAATGACAAAAAGATAGTCTTGTAATGACGAGGTATGTGGAGATTCATAGTGCGATTTCCCCCCCCCCGTGTGTGAATCGCAAAAAAATATTACCTTTTATTTTACTAGCCATATTTTATAAACCCTCCTTTATTTTATGCCTAAATCCTACCAATCAATGGATTGAATCTTTTCATTTGCTAGTGGAAATAAATAGCTTTTGTTGTAATTGAGGCGGATAATGCCTAGTGCGCTTTCATCTTCTGTGCTTTTGACAAACATTATACTTCCGCCATCGCGCGAAAATCGTGGGAGCTGATTCACGCCACTTGCCGTAAGTCGCCTGATATAGTCGCTTTTGGTGGAAATCAAATATAGATTAAAGATATTTGAGCCAAACTCATTGGCACTCTCACGGCTAGAATACACGATATATTCGTTGTGCGCACTTGCGGAGCTATTGTTGCGCCCGTGATAAACTAGCTGTGAGATGAGGCGTGATTTTAAATCAAGTGAGAAAATATTAGGATAGCCCAATCTATCGCTAATAAACATAATGCTTCGCTCGTTATTTATGAAATTCGCGCCCACATCGATGCCGTTGTAATTTGTGAGTTTCGTATTTTGCTTGGTTGTCATATCATAGAGATAAATGTCCGTTTGGGCTTTGGGAGCCATAGTTAGCAAAACTTTTTTGCCGTCCTTGCTAACATCACTAGCGATTATTAGCCCATCGCTTGAAAGAAGCCTATCCATTTTGCCTGTGTAGATATTGTAGCGCATAAGTGTGGGCTTTGGCATATATTTGGTAAATAAAATCGTAGTCTGCTCGGAATCCACCCATTTAGGGAAAATATTTAGCCCATCGCGAATCACTGCGCTTTGATAGGTAAGCGTGTAATCGGCAATGACAATGTAGCTCTCTTTGGATTTTGTATATTTGGCAAAAACCACAAAGCGATTCATCCAATCAATGCTGGGAGCTTGGATATAGCCATTTATATCAATCGCCATTTTATGCGCCAAAAATGGAAAGCGCATTTCCTCTTTGACGCTGTATTGCTTGGATAGTGCGACTTGGCGGACATTTACATCATAGACTTGAATCGTGGATAATAACTCACTGCTAGTCGCCTCACTTGTGAGTTTTACGACAAGATTCACATTTTCCCTCACATAGGATTCGTAATCTATGTCCTTTTCGCCTTCATTTCGCTCGATGACATTAAAATGCCCACTCACCTTTAAATCCGCCACTAGCATTTTGTGAATCTTGCTTGAGATTAGCACATCGTTTTTGTTACTATTTAGATTTTCCACCACGATTGTAGGCAATCTTGTGGCGTCTTTTACCACCTCGATAGTTGCGTCAATCGCGCTTAAGTTAGCCACACTTGCCACAAATAGCGCAAAAATCATCAATATTTTTTTCATATCTTATCTCCTTTTATTGGTAAAATTTACCTCTAATTTGTCAATCTGTATCTCCTCGAGTGTGGGGAATTTTTGGCTTTTTAGGTTTTGCAACGATTCCGCTAACTCTTTATCAAAGATATTGTTGCCAGATTTTTTTTTGATAGTATAGCTAAAATTTCCGTCTTTGCTAATGGAAATTTGCACTTTTGAGCTTAATGGCTCTACAAAGGCACTTTTGGCGTTCCAATTTTTATATAAAAGCGTGTAGAGTTTGTCGCAGTAATCGCTGTATTTCTCACAAAATTTCGAGTTTGCCGAATCGCTAATCATAATATTTGAGTTGAGATTTTCCAGCGTTTGCATAATATTTTGCGTTTTTTCGATGATTTGGCTTAGCTTTTGATTGGTGGTGTTTTCGCCTTTTTTATTAAGTGCGATTTTGTCGCGGTTATCAGCGATTTTGGTGTCTTTGGCGGGTTTGGTGGTGTCGATTTTTTCAAATAAATCGCCCATTCCAAGCCCAGCAACCGCGCTTTTTGAGCCTGAATCTTTGGGCGTTTCGGCATTGTCATTTGTGGGCTTTTCTACAATCTCCTCCGCGCTTACTTCAGGCGCATTTTGAATGGGAATCTCCACTAAATCCACGCTAATGGCACTAATCGCGCTTGGCGCGTTTATGGAAATAGCGATTTTTGCCCCGCCTAGCTTAAAAAGCAATGCCAAAAGTAGCAATAAAAGCACATATAGCGATAACGCGAAAATCCCGCTAAGCACGAAAATGCCGTCTTTGTATTGAGTGTCGAATCTATCCATTGGTAATTAGCGAAACCTTTAGGAATCCAGCCTCTTTAATGCTCTTTAGCACGAAAATCACATCGCCGTAGTTTATGTCCTTATCCGCGCGGATTCGCACTTCTGTGGCTTTGTCATAGCTCTGCCCTAAGAGATTGAAATTATCCACAAAATTTTTGAAATTATAAGTCGAATCTTTAATGTAAATATTGCGTTTTTTATCGATTCGCACTTCGATTTGTGGCTCGTTTATGACTTTTTGCGTCTTTGAGCCACGCGCTAGGGAAATGTCCTCTTTATAGACAATCGTAGGCGTAGTTACCATTAAAATCGCTAGTAGCACTAGCATAATATCAACGAGTGGCGTGATATTTAAATCTGGCTTGTCATTTAACCCAAAATCATCGTAGTTTTCCAAAACGCGCCCTTAGATTTTAGTCCGAGTTTGCTTTGGTTAGCGTGATTTTAAAATCATCTTTTTTAGGCTCACTAGAGAGGACGAAATTTATTTGCATATCCAAAAACGAGCTGACTTGATAGACTTTGCGCCTAAGCATAATGTAAAATGAATACGCGGGAATCGCCGTTAATATCCCAAATGCCGTAGCAATAAGTGCCTTTGAAATAATTGGCGCGATAATATCAAAGCTAACTTTGCCCTCGCCACCCAAATGATAAAACGCCTC
>JBNMHH010000211.1:0-3789 GCA_050872665.1 Helicobacteraceae bacterium | reverse complement strand
TTCGCTCGATGGACGCCCAAGTCCTATCTCGCTCATTTCATACAAAAATAATCCAAAGCACTACCGCCATTACTTCGATTGCGATTCGCGTTGCGAATCGACTACGAATTAAGCGCAAAATTACAATAATCCGTCATTGCGAGGGCTTTGCCCGAAGCAATCCAAAAATATAATAGATTGCCACGATTTTTCTACGCAAAGTCTTGCAATGGCAAATCTGCCCACCCTGTCATTGTGAGGCGATTCAATAAATCGCGCAAAGCAATCCAAAATTACTTTCAGATTTGCTTAAAGTTATGGATTTGCCCTTGATTTAAGATTCGTCTGAAGTATTCAAACCGCGCGAATCTAAATTATGGACGAATCAATGCCACAAAAGAGAATCAAACGAATCATATTAGATTCACTTAAAGTATGCGATTTACCATTGATTCACAATTCACCACAATGGATACCTTGCCTAAAGGTTCAGTATGACGGATATTTTTATATTGCTTCGCTTGTTTCACTCACTCGCAATGACAAAGTAGAGAGCCGTCATTGCGAGGCGAATCGAAGATTTGACGAAGCAATCCAAAAATATAATAGATTGCCACGAAAATTTGCTACGCTAATTTTCTCGCAATGACTGGGTAAAGATTTGTCATACTGAGTGGAACGCAGTGTAGCGAAGTATCCAAATCATGCGAATCTAAACTATGGACGAATCAATGCCACAAAAGCAAATCAAAATAACCGCACTTGGTGGGTTAGAGTCTATGGGTTAAGGGGATTCTTCGTTTGGCAAAAGCCAAACGAAGCAAAAACTTTTGCAAGGATTCGCACCTAGATTCGCGTAAATCTAGCGAATCTAGCGCGTAAATTAGCATAATTTACTCTCACAAATCCTAACGGCTAATCATTTGGCAATATAGCATTGAGTTTGTCTTTAAATATACTTTTTTCTATTGCCTCTTTAGTTGTAGAGCGTAATTTTACTTCCAAACAACCATCTCCTTTAAATGTTTCTTCCTTTTGAAAATAGTATTTCTCAATGTAGCATTTTTTACTTCGTTTATTATTAGGTTGTTTGATTTCAATTACGCTTTTAAAGTTTTTGCCATCTGAATCTTGACTGCTTTCTATTATATCGCCGTAATGTTTGATATACTCTCCAGCAGTATATTTTCTATCCTTTACAGCAGCTAATATTTCCTCGTAAGTATCTAATTTTGGAATCGCTATGGTTTGTTTTAGTTGAACCTGTGGTGCTTGGATTTTGCTTATCTCGATTTGCAATTCTTTTTCCACTTGGGCTTGGAGCTTTGCTCTATATGTGTCCAAAGCATTTTTTGATTTTTTGACTTCTTGCATTGTGGGCTTTTTGACTTTGGATTCGGCGCGTTGTTTGGCGATTGCTAGTGCTTGTGCCTTTGCTTCCTCGTATTTTTTATTTGCCTCTTGTTGCATTTGATTATTTTCCCGTTCTATTTGTCTATTTTTATCTCCTATTTCAATTTTAACATCAGTTATTGCATAATATTTTCGCCACCTTTTAATTGTTGTTGAATGTGTTTTTATGTCCTCATCGTATGAGATAAACGTTTGAAAATCTTTCTCACCTATTATTTTGCCATTGCTGTAATATTCTATTGCGCCATTACTAATTGTCTTAGTAATCCCATTTCGTATGCCACCCACAAAATTTACCTCTTGTATTAGCTTACTATTTTGTGTGTTATAATATTTCCACAAACCCTCTTTTAAGCCACCTTTGCATTCGCCTTTAGCTATTATTGTATATTTGGTGTCCTTTATCGTTACTGCACCTTCACCATTGCACGATTCCGCTTGTGTTTTACCTGTATTGCTCGTGCTATCCGTGCTAGAGCTAAAAAACCCACACCCATTAAATGATATGCTTATTATCGCACTCATTGCACTTACCGCCACGATTTTACCCATTTTTTTGAATTGTAATTTTTCTCATCTTTTATCCTTTCATTTTAGTATAAATTGCTTTTAACGCCTTTGGCGCATAAGTTTTGATAAACTTCGCACCAAAATCCTTTGGCGATTCCGCTATCGCCTCGATAATCTCACTTGTGCTTTGTAATGTCTTTGTCTCTTTAAATTCCTTTAAGACTTTATCCAAATTAGCACTTGTCTTTAGGCGATTTGCCTCCATTTCAAGCATAGTGATAAACGCAATACACGATATTTCCACGCTCTCGCTATTTAAGCTATACTCGAAATTTTCCTGCACCTTTTCTTTTAGCTTAGATTCAAGCACATTGCGATACACGGGGTTTTCAATGACTAGCTTAACATATCCGCTTTTATTTGAGTCTTTTATGGCGATTTTGTCATTGACAAAGTCGCTTAAAAAATTCTCAAATATCCCTTCGTATTCGTTTTCGCTCATAAATTTAGCTGCGATATTTTTCTTACTCGCTTTTATTTTACTTGCCGTAGTTTTTAGCAATCGCTCATTTTCCGCATTTGATTGCGAATCTAAAAAGTGTGCTGAATCGTGCTTATTAAAAAGATATAGCACATAGTCGCAAATATCATTCTTTTGATATAAAAACAATCGCTCTTGCGTAATCTTATGCCACAGCTCATCACACAAGGCTTTTGGATTATCAAGCGTTAGTTTATATTCCATAGTTCGCTCCCTTAAAATAGCAACATTTCTTTTGGCTTATAGACTATGCTACCGCCACCATTTACTACGACTTCTACTTCGATAATGTCTTCGATTTTGCAACTTTGTCGATAATCGAATAGACCCACATACCAATATGGCACTATAAATTTTTTACCATAAGTAAGTTTTACAGGAAATGTAGGCTTATAGATTGATTTAGAATCGTCATCAAGCGAATTATAAAATCCCATATTATCAGACCAAATGTTATTCACCATTTCAACGGATTGTCCGCTTTTGGTTTTTAGTTTATTGCCGTTTAATTCTCTATATGCACTTTCCATATCATAATCTGTCTTATACTTTACCACGGCGCAATTTCCGCGATTGATGATAATATCCTCGATAATGGTATTACTATCTTGGGATTGAATGTATAGCTGTGATATTGAAAACATTTCGTTAAATTCCACACCTAGCAAGGGTTGCTCTATGCTTAATGCTTTGGCGAATTTCTTGCCCTCTTTGGTGGCTGTATCCACCGCTTTACTCGCGCTATCGACTACTTCGCTTACTTTATCACACGCCACGAATCCAAGTGCTAGAAACCCTAGCAAAAATACTTTAAGTAATTTTGTCATTTTGACTCCTTTTGTTTTTAAAAATTTTTGCCCTTTTGTAGGGCGAATCTTTGCTTTTTAACCGCCGACTTTTTACCATTTTTTAACCACGCGAATCTAATGCGTGAAAATTTAAGATTTAAGTTTGCATTTGGATTCCTTTAAAAGTGGTGTGGGAAGTGGCGAATCGTGTGAATCTTAAACGCATAGATTCGCCTAAAGTGAGTGAATCGTATGTGATTCTAAAATCGCTAAAATGGATACTTCGCCTTTTACAAAGGCTCAGTATGACGGCGTGTAAATTAGATTCGTTCAGTATGACAGAGTGGGGGCGATTCGTCATACTGAGCGTAGCATTTATGCGTAGCGAAGTATCCAAACCTCGAGAATCTAATTTATATAAATCGTAACTACCGAATCCCTGCGGTTTCTTAAATAAAAAAGTATGATTTAACGCGTAAAGTGCGAGAGTCTTACAATATATATATATAATTTAACAAAAGGCGTGGAGCGTGGGAATCTATGGCATAATCTATTTAG
>JBNMHH010000210.1:0-3791 GCA_050872665.1 Helicobacteraceae bacterium | reverse complement strand
TGTGATAACCGCTGAAAGCATCTAAGCGGGAAGCCAACTCCAAGATTAACTCTCCCTGAAGGTCGCAGCAAGACTAGCTGCTTGATAGGGTAGGTGTGTAAGCATAGTAATGTGTTTAGCTGACTACTACTAATAGACCGCTTGGCTTATTTGATATTCTAATTTTGCACTACCTTGTTTAGTCTATATGTTTGGCTATTTAAAAGAGAAAGTCTAGTATATTGCGATGATATATTAGCCTTTCTCTTTTCCTTGTGTTTATGAAAAAGAAGGACACACCTAGTCTTCCATCCCGAACCTAGCAGTTAAGCTTCTTTTTGCCGATGATACTGCGTTTTTCAAGCGTGGGAATGTAGGTTGATGCAGGGATAGAGAAATTTAAAACTTCGTATTTTTACTTCGTAACTACAATTTAAATTTTCAAATTTTATATGCAACTTTTTTAAATCCAAATTTTAGGTAAAATTCTAAAATTTATTAAGATTCATAACATTTATATATAATTTGCAATAATATTTTGCTATAATTTCGCCCATTAGATTCACTACTAATCTAAAAATTTCACTTATAAAAGGATAAGCAAATGCAATTATTTACAAGACTTAGCAATAAAGGCAGTGTTAGCAAAGTAGCGTTGATAAGGCAAAATCGCGCCGTTCTCTCTCTCTCTCTCTCTCGTAAGGCGCGTGATTTTTATAATCACGGCACTTTTAATTAGCACAATTCCACTTAGCGCAAATAGCAACCAAACTATTGATGAGCGCATAAAGGCTTTAGAAGCCGAGCTCCAAAAGGCGATGCAATCGACATATTTGCCAAATGATGAGCAACTTAGTCGTATTAAAAAAGAGTTAGATTTGCTAAAAATGCAACAAGAGCTAGATTCTATAAAATCCAAACGCACCCAAAGCCCACAAGTGCAAGAATCGCAAACGCCACAATATTTTGAGACGCAAACTAAAGATTCGCGTTTCAATGGAGCGAATCAGTCAAATTATCAGCCACAAGAAACAAAATCCAAAGAATATAAAGCATCAAATTATAACGGCAACGCCACAATGAGAAGTGGCATATTCTTTGGAGTTGAGGCTGGTTACATAGAGGCAAAAGGTGGCTTATTATTAACCCACGCTTTAATAGTAATAAACCCACCACTTCAGGGCAATATATATTACCAACTACCAAATAGTTATTCTGTAACCGAAAAGAAAGGTGGCGTAGATTACGGCGTTATGGCTGGATACACGCACTTTTTTAATAATTATTTTGGTGGGCGAATCTATGGCAGTCTAAACGCATTGCATATAAAATTTAGCAATGATGGTATAGAAAGCGTGAATACCTTGCTAAGCGCGTTGTATTGGGGAATGAATGCAGATTTGATTATAAATTTTGTGGCTTTGAGAAACTTTGATATGGGCGTATATGTGGGAGTTTTTGTGGGCGCAAATACATTTTTAGAAACGGGATATTTTGATTATATTGTAAGGGAAAGCAAGAAAAGTGGTTTTAAGGTGAATCACACCGTCTTTGATGTCGCTTTAAATGTGGGGCTTCGCACCATACTAGCTAAACATATCGGGCTTGAAGTCGCCGTGCGAGTGCCATTTCTAAAATCTTATGCCGTTAATGAGGACGCATATAGTCGGCAAAATGGCGCGTATATTGGCAATTATCAAATCTATTTTAAGCAAAATTATAATATCAATTTGCGATTATTATATCAGTTTTAGATTGCCACAAATTGCGTGGATTATTTTGTGCGAATCTCACGCAATTTGCCGTTAAATCCCACACGATTCGCTGTGAAAACCCAAGCGATTCATAATAAATTCGCACTATTTTTATAATTATTTGCTATAATTCCCCGCTAGATTCGCAAATCACGCGATTTTTAGGCAAAATTTACCAAAACGGAGGCGCATTATGAATAAGTCAGCTTTTAATGCAATCATCGCGCAAAATCGGCGCAAGACAAGTGCCGTCCTAGCAACTTATGTGGCGATTTTTCTTATCATCGGTTTGCTTGTGGATATTGTGCGCCTTAACGCCGATTCGCTTAGCGGTGGGCTAATCGCGCTTATCACTTTTAAGCAAACGCCCATAGTTACGCTTGTTATGGTGGCTATCGCGCTTGGAGCGATTTTTGTGATGGTTACAAATTTTAAGAAAATTATGCTTAGTGGCAATGAATATAAATTGCTAAATCCAAATGTCGTTTTGAGCCGTAAGGAACGGGATTTGTGCGATATTTTAGATGAATTGCTACGCGAATCGCAAACGCCATTTCGCCCCGAGCTGTATGTGATGAATGCGCCGTATATGAACGCCTTTGCGAGTGGGTGGAATGCTGATAATTCGCTGATTGCCCTAACTACCGCGCTTATTGAGAAGCTAAATCGCGATGAGCTAAAGGCGGTGATGGCACACGAGCTAAGCCACATTCGGCACGGCGATATTCGGCTAACGCTGTGTGTGGGGATTTTGAGTAATATTATGCTACTTGTGGCGAACTATGCGATTTTTATGTTTGGGCGTGATAATCGCAATGCTGGGGCGAACGCAGCGCGGGTGATTTTGCTAGTGTTGCAAGTGATTTTGCCCTTTTTTACGATATTTTTGCAAATGTATTTGAGCCGAAGTCGCGAATATATGGCTGATAGCGGGGCTGCGTTTATTATGAATGACAATGCTCCGATGATTCGCGCGTTGCAAAAGATTAGCGGGGATTATAGCAGTAGCGATTATAGCGCAGTGGATAGCAATCCCACGCGCAGGGCGGCGTATATCTTTGACTTTAAAGAGACTTTTAGCACTCACCCAAGTATCAAAAATCGCATAAAGGCGTTATCGGGGCAGTGAGGTAGCTTTGTGGCTTTGTAATGGCAAAAATTTTAAGTGGTTGATTTTTTAAATGGCGAAATTTTAAAGGCAAAAAATGGATAAAAAAATACAAGATTTTTTCGATGATTTTTTTAGGAAAATCGGCGAAGATTCATCACGCGAAGGTTTGCTAAAAACGCCAAATCGCGTGATAGATTCGTGGGCGAATCTATACAGCGGATACGCCAAAAACCCGCTAGAGTTGCTAAATGCTACAAAATACAGCGAAAATTACGATGAAATGGTAATCCTAAAAGATATAGAATTTTATTCAATGTGTGAGCATCATATTTTGCCATTTTTTGGCAAGGTAAATATCGGTTATTTGCCAAATGCAAAGCTGGTGGGAATCTCACATTTGGTTGAGCTAGTGGATATTTTTGCCAAGCGATTGCAAATCCAAGAGCGACTAAATGAGCAAATCACAGAGTGCATTTGGAGCGCACTAAAGCCCAAAGGCGTGATGGTGGTGATTGAGGCGACTCATCTTTGTATGGCAATGCAGGGCAAAAAAAATGCGCGAATCGTTACTAGCTCACTGCGTGGGACATTTAAGAGGGACGCGCGGAGTAGGGCGGAGTTTATGGAGCATATTAGCGTGTAATTTGTGCATTGCGTGGATACAATTTGTTCTGGGGTATGCAATTTCGCACTTGTAGAAAATTTTGGGAATCAACAGACTCTAGTCTAGTTTTATCCCAAAATTTTCTACAAATACAAAAGTCACACCGCCATTACTTCGATTGTAGATTCGTGCAAAGCACGAATCTAGCAAAAAAATTAAATCAAAAATCCTCATTAAAACTTTTTGCTTCGTTTTGCTTTCGCAAAAAAGTAGAGTCTCTCTATTCTCTCGTCATTGCGAGATTTTGTGTAGCAAAATCGAAGCAATCCAAAAAAAATCTATC
>JBNMHH010000209.1:0-3793 GCA_050872665.1 Helicobacteraceae bacterium | reverse complement strand
ATTTTAATATCAATTCTTATTTTTTAAGCTAACTTTAAAAATCAAAATGCTACATTCATTTTTTAAGATTTGGCAAAAAATTTTTTGACATTTCTTGTCAAAGTCTTAAAAAATCTCAAACAAAAATTCAACAAAAACGGAGTAAAATTATGGATATTCAAAATAGTTTCAATGTGAATGTTAGTAAAAGCGTTAGCGCAAAATTAAGGCGAATCTTTTTGGTGGCAATGCTACTGGGGGGGGGGCGCAGTGCCTTTAGCACAGCAGTTGAAAGCCGATGAGATTAGCGGGGCGAATCGCGTGGATTCGAGTGTGGATTCGAGCGATTTAAGCGATTCGCGGACAAATTCGCACGATTCGCACCACGATTCAGCTGATTCAAGTGCCGATTCGAGCGATTATGGCGATTCAGACACCGTTTATATTGGTGAGAGCGTCATTAGTGCAAGTGGCTATGAGCAAGATATTAAGGACGCTCCAGCGAGTATTAGCATTATCCGCAAAGAGGAGATTATGACTCGTCCCATTCGCGATTTGGGCGATGCGGTGCAAGATGTCCCCGGCGTGTCTGTGGAAATGCAAAAAACAGGTGGCAATACCATTTCTATGCGTGGGCTTGGTAGCGCATATACGCTTATTTTGATTGATGGCAAACGGCAAAATGTCGCACAAGGCTTTAGCACAAATGGTTTTGGCGAGGCACTAAACGCAAATATCCCGCCACTTAGTATGATAGAGCGAATCGAAGTGATTCGTGGTCCTGCCTCTACGATTTATGGTAGCGATGCAATGGGTGGTGTCATCAATATCATCACAAAAAAGCATAGTGATAAGACACAAGGGGGAATACAACTTGACGCAAAATTTAGCGAAAATCCAAATGTTTTTGGCAAGATCTATGGCGCAAATGCCTATGTAACCACGCCTTTGCTTAAAAATATGCTTTCACTTAATTTGCGCGGTGGATATAAGATAGGTGAGCAAAATAGCTTTCTAAAACCTGCGGGATTGGGAGGCACAAATCCATATGCGAATCCCTACGCCACGCATTCGGCTACGGGATTTACAAATTGGAATGCAGGATTTCGCCTAAACTACACACCCGAATCGCACAATAGCCTTTATTTTGACGCGGAGACTTATTTTGCTCGTGTGGGTTCGCTAAATACTTCGCGCAATCAAATCACAGGAATCCGTGATTTTTACAAAGTAAATTCCGTGCTAAATCACGATGCGAATTATGATTGGGGTAAAATCAACACCTATGTGCAGTATTCTGCTACTTTGTGGGCTTCACACTATGGATATGCTACAAACACTAGCACACCAAGCACTAGCGCAAGTGTAGCGGTGGGTGCTAGTAAAGGTGCTGGGGTAAATTGGGGCGCAGCAAGTATCAATCAAGATGTGGTATTTCAAAGCACTTATAACAACAGCTTTGACTTGGATTGGGCGGGTGCGATAATATTTAATGGCGGAGTTTATTATCTATATGAAAATCTATGGCGCAAATCAAACGGCACTAGAATGGATATGCACCAAGTCGCACTTTTTGGCGAAGCAGAATATCTAATAAACCAATACATAAGCACCACTTTAGGATTGCGACTAAATTATAGCAACAAATTTAATTCCCTAACCGTGCCAAATCCGCGCTTTTATGTAAATGTCAATCCCACAAATTATCTCACTTTTAAAGCTGGAATCTCAAGCGGTGTATTAGCCCCACAGCTAAGCTATCTCTATGACGGGTGGAATATGACTGCTGATAATACAGGTATTTTAGGTAATAAAAATATCCAGCCTGAAAAAAGCTGGAATTACGAGTTAAGCGGGATTTTAGACTTTGAGGCTGTAAATCTAACGCTAACGGGATATTACACAGATTTCCGTGATAAAATCTCTACGCAACCATACACTGACGGAACCTGCACAAGTGATACCACTTGCTCGATTGTGCGAAATGTGGATAAATCGCTCATTACAGGCGCGGAAGCGAGTTTTAAGCTAAAGCCGATTTATTATGGAATCGGGCTTGATATGAGCTATTCATTTACCTACACAAAGATTTTAAGCGCAGCTTCACAAGGAACTAGTGCCGAATACTACAAAGGCGAACCGCTAAACCTTATCCCGCGACATAGCTTTGTGATAAAGCCTAGCTACAAAATTGGCGGATTTGAGGCATTTTTGCGCTGGAGTGGGAAATTTCAAACACCTACGCCCACTCCCGCACCAAATAATAACACCGCAGGAAATAACCTTGTGCGAAGTGCTATCGGCAAATACTACAAAGACTATCAAATCTTAGATTTATCTTTTAGCTATAAGTTTTCAAATGGGCTTGGCGCGACATTTGCGGTAAATAACTTGCTAAATACGAATTTTTGGGAGCCTATTTTGTTTAACAGCAATCAACAAAGCTACACGAATCAATATCAACGAATCTTGCCAAGCCGAAGCTATTGGCTAACGGTGAGGTATGATTTTTAGGGATTATGGGGCGAAATCGTGTATTTATCGCAGATTCAAACAAATCGGCGAATCGCCACCATAACTCGTCATTCTGAGGCGACAAAGTCGCCGAAGAATCCAAATCTAGCGAATCTAAATTATGGACAAGTCAATGACCCAAAAGCGAATTAGCCATAAATTCAATCAAAGTAAGCGATTCGCCTTTGATTCACGATTCGCCAAAATGGATACTTCGCGCTATTGCGCTCAGTATGACGATAGGTTTGGATTGCTTATGCGAATCTATGGATTCGCCCATAAAATTTTTACAAAGGAGAAAAAATGAAATTACCCAAAATCACAAAGAAAAATTGGATGCAAATCCACACTTATCTAAGCCTATTTTTCCTCCCCGCGTGTTTGATTTACGCAATCACGGGGACGGGATTCATACTTGGCTTTAGGGCTGATGCAGGTGCGACTATACACGAATTTAGCATTAAAGAAATGCCACAAAAAGATGAGACAAAAGACTTTATAATCCAAAAGTTGCGCGATAATAACTTGCCCATTCCTAAAAATACAGAATTGCGCTATCATCGTGGTGCGCCTACTATGGGTGATTTGAAGTATAATGTCATAATCGGCAAAAATCGCCAAGATGAGCTAATAATGCGCGTAACAAATCGCGGACTTTATGGCATTTTGCTACTAATGCACCTCGCCAAAGGAAAATATTACTTTGATATTATCGCTGTGGCGTTTTCCGTGTCGCTAATAATATTTTATCTCTCTGGACTAATTGTTACGCAATTTTGCAAAAATAAGCGCAAAGAAGGACTAATCGCACTACTACTTGGGCTAGTCATCACGGCAATCGCGGTGATTTTTAGTGTGGGATAGTTGCGCGTAAATTACGATATAATTTCCCATAATTTTTTAAAGGAATCTTATGGGCAAAAAGCCACGCACCACGCAAAGAGCGCGAAAAAAGCGCGATTTGACTAACGAGCGCAATGTAGAGGGCTATAAAAATTCTCGCATTACTACCCGCAAGGCAAAGGATTCGCGCAAAACTCTTAAGGGCGATTCGCCAAAAGTGAGCGATTTGGACGAAATCCGCCTTGATTATTTACCGAATCCTCCGCTAAATACGGAGCTTTCAAATCTCATAATCCCAAAACACGCATTTTATTCTATCGCCGATAAAGAGGCGACAAGTCGCATTGAGAGCGCGAGAGCGACACTAAAAAAGCGTTTTGGTAAAAATTCCGTTTTGCCATTTAGCTTTAGCGCAAGTGGCTTTGTGGAGCTATTTTTGGGCTTTAAAAAGATTTAT
>JBNMHH010000208.1:0-3807 GCA_050872665.1 Helicobacteraceae bacterium | reverse complement strand
GGACAGAACGGGCGTTGAGGCATATATCGATAATGGAATGCTTAGAATTGAAAATGAAAATGCGCGAGATGGGGACGCAAGGACGAAAAATATCCTTATTACAAGCGGTGGCACGGGGGCTTTGGCAAACTTTAGAGAGGGCGATAGCGTGATTACGGCGTTTTCATATCAATATACAAATTCGCAAGATGCCGATTCAACCAGCGGACAATTTAGAACTACTGAGGATTTACGCGCCCTAATGCAACAAGATGCGAATTTGGTGAAAAATCCGCAGATTCCCTATGGCGATTCGACTGCGAGTGTGTTTGTCCGCGTAAATCGCTATGGTATGTTTGAGATTGAAAATGCCGATGACGGCGATGATTTCAAAAATAATCTAAATATCAATGTTACAAGTTTCTACAACGATAATGTAACAAACAATGTCATCTTAAAAGAGGCGATGAAAGGCATTTCGACAAACGCGCTTGTAGAGGGTGGAAATGTCTCTAGCACAGGCGTCATAGGCGTGGCTACTCACGCTACCAGCGTAGATGTCGTGGATAGCTTAGGCTCAAAGCACACGATTCGCTTTGAATTTTACAAAATCTCAGGCAACGAATGGAGTTTCCGCGCTATTTTGCCCGAACCAGCGCAATTTATCGGCGGTAGTCCTACACGCCCAAATATCTTAGAGGGCGGACGCGCTTCGTTTAACTCAGATGGCTCACTAGCAGGAATGAATCCGCCCGTCTTGCAATTTGACCCCAAAAACGGCTCGACTGCGCCACAGCGATTAGAACTCGCATTTGGCGATAATGGCACTTTTGGCGGATTAACCAGCGTTGATAGAATCTCAGAAACCTACACAATCACGCAAAATGGCTATATCGCAGGGGATTTGGTGGATATAAGATTTGACGCAAACGGCACACTTTTGGGCGCATTTAGCAATGGAAAGGCTTTGGCACTCGCACAAGTCGCACTTGCAAACTTCGCAAACAACGCAGGGCTTCAAGCGGAGGGCGGAAATATCTTTAGCCAAAGCGGAAACTCAGGCGAACCTGTCGTAGGACCGCCAAACACAGGGCGTAGAGGTGGCGTTAGTGGCTCAAAGTTAGAGATGAGTAATGTGGATTTATCCCGCGCATTAACGCAGCTCATAGTCGTGCAGCGGGGCTTCCAAGCCAACTCAAAAGCCGTAACGACTTCTGACCAAATACTAAATACGCTTCTAGGATTGAAACAATAAATAGTCTTTTAGAGTGCCTACTCCACGCCGAATCCAGCGTGGAATCTTATGAAAACGCACAAAAAATAATGCAACAAAGAATGCTAAAAAACCTAGCATTCTTTGGGCGCAATAAAATCGCAAAATCGCTCCAAACCGCGCTAAATGGTGGCAATCGCAAGTTTAATTTGTATTTTGATAGGAATGAGATAAATATCATTGATTTAGCTAATAAGCGATTTCTCTACCCCAAAGGCGCGTTTGTGAGCGTGGCGCAAAATATCGCCCAAACCCCGCTGAATAACGATAAATGGAAAATTTATGCAAATAATTTGCGCTTGGCTAAACTGCAAAAAAATAGCGCGGGTGGGTATGGTGTAGCGAATCTTAACATTACCGCAGAGGCAATCAATAGTATCGTAGATATTGTGAAAAATTCGTCTCTTGATTCACGCAATTCGCCTTTAGAATTGCATTCCGCAGATTCGGCAAATTTCGAGTGTTCGCAGACTTCAAGTCTAGTCTCACACTCAAAATTTGCCGAAAACTACGAAAGCCAAACCGAAAATCCTTCCGTTGTAGATTCTGCGCTGTGCGCAGAATCTAGCGAAAAAATTAAATCAAAAAAACCATATAAAAGTTTTTGCTACTTTTGGCTTTTGCCAAAAGTAGAATCCCCATTACCCTTAAACCCTAATTTACCAAATAACGCAAATAATGCACGAATAAGCAAATTGCCCACACCACAAGATGAATTTACAACAAACGAATTTGCTTATCACTTACCACCCCTTTTCCTCCCCCAAACAAACATTTTTGGTCTCTGCGGTGGGCTGTTTTTAGATATTTTATTAGAAAATGGCTACTTTTTTCACTCGCTTTTGATTTACGAAGAGGAAGCAGAACTTTTCGCGCTGTCTTGCTACTTTGTGGATTATGAGAGGTTATTTTCGCGCACCTCGCCCAAATCCTGCTATATTTTCATCGAAAATCTGCTAGATAAGGGGCTTTTAAACCATTACTTTTATAGCAAAAAAATCACAAATAATTTTTTGCGCTTGGAGCTTAGCCTATTGCAAAGCCCCAAAACACGCGATTTTAAGGCACTCACATTTGAGACTTACAAGGCAAATGCGCGTGGCTGGGGGAGTTTTGAGGACGAAATGGTGGGGCTTAAAAATACCTTTGCTAACGCCAAAAATGCGCCGTTTTTGCGTATCGATTCCAAGCTAAAGACGCCCATTTGCGTGGTGGGTAGCGGTCCTAGCTTAGAGTCAAATATCGATTTTATCCGCGCAAATCAAAGCAAAATGCTGATTTTTAGCTGTGGCACGGCGTTAAAGGTGCTAAAAAAGCACCAAATCGCAATAGATTTTCAAATCGAAATCGAGCGCGTCCCCTATCTTGCGGAAGTTTTGCAAAACTCAAATTTAGGCGACACGGCAATTCTTTGCGCCTCGCTAGTAAATCCAAAAGTGCTTGAAGTCGCCCAAAACACGACACTTTTTATGCGTGGTGGAAGTGCGTCATCTTACATTTTTGACGACACTACGCAAAAAATTGCGCCATTAGAATTTTGCGCCCCATTTGTGGGAAACGCAGGATTTAGCCTCGCGTGTGCTTTAAGCGATGAAGTCATAATGTGCGGAATGGACTGCGGATTTATCAAAGGCTTTGCAAAGCACACAAAAGGCTCGATTTACGGCGATGAGAGTGCAGAAATCCCGCGCGATTGCTTTAAGGTAGAGGGGAATTGCGCGGATTTTGAAGTCTTTAGCAACGCGATTTTTAGCCTAAGCAAAGAGAGTTTTGCGCTTTCAATCGCGCATTATAAGCCAAAAATCGTGCATAATTTGAGTTTTGGGGCAAAAATCAATGGTGCAAATTTCACGCGAAATCTAAATCTAAAAAATCGCGCCAAAAAAACGCCACTAAATTCGCTTATTACGGGGAAAACAGCACTTGATAATGCCAAAAAAACGCTAAAAGATTCCGCACTAAAATTTATTGATGAGCTAAAAAGTGCCATAAATTGCGATGATTCAAAGCCCATTTCAACCAAACAAGAGCTATTTTGCTATATTGATTCAATTACGGATTTTTTGGCAAAAATTAGTGAGAAAAACCCTAAAATAGGCATTTTGTTTGAAGGCTCGATTTCGCATTTATTACAAAGTGCGATGATTGCGCTTTTGAGTGTGAAAAAAAATGCCATAAGCGCGGAGTTTGAAGCGTGTAAGGCTGTGATTTTAAGCGCACTTGAATCATACAAGCGCGAAATAGGGAGTTTATGATGATAAATATCATTTTGCACGAGCCACGAATCCCGCAAAATACGGGCAATATCGGGCGTCTTTGCCTTGCGCTAAATGCAAAATTGCATTTGATTTATCCGCTGGGATTCGTGCTAGATGATAAGGGGCTAAAACGCGCGGGAATGGACTATTTTAGGGAGGTTGCGCTTGTGAAATGGGATAATTTTGCGCATTTTGTGAGCGCGAATCCTATCGATTCACGCCATTTTTTCCTAAGCACAAAGGCACAAAAATGCTATCTTGAGGCAAAATTTGGCGAATCGCAAGGCAAAAATGCGC
>JBNMHH010000207.1:0-3832 GCA_050872665.1 Helicobacteraceae bacterium | reverse complement strand
CGGGATTGTAGTAGAGTCCCCAAGCGGAATTCGCCACGCCTACACCAGCTCCGCCCATACCAAAGCTAGTATTGCCCATATAGCCAAACTCAAAGGCGTTTGCGCCTACGGCTAGGACGCCCACACTCGCACAAACGGATAGTAACTTTTTCATAAATCCTCCTTTTTGATTCGCCCAATCATTTGGCAATCAGCACAGGAATGGGCGATGCCGAGATAAATAAATCTTGGTGTGAATTAAAGATTCGATGCAAAATCGAGCTTTCACTCTCTCCAATCACTAGCAAATCGTGATTTTGCGCTAACTCCAGCAACACATCGGCGGCATTTCCGCGCTTCACAATCTTATGCGTCTTAATATTATGCGCCAAAAATTTCGCCTCAAATTCGCCTAAAAGCGCGTCAGATTCGGCATTTTGCGTTGCTGCGATATTTTCATAATCATAAACGCCAGATTCGGCATATACCAAAACATCGCTAACCACGCGTAGCAACGAAATCTCAAACTCCGCCACCCCGCTAAATAGCTTCACAAGGCAATCCACCGCGTGTCGGCATTCCTCCGTGTCGCTAACGCCAAATAGAATTTTTTTCATAACTTACTCCGTAATTTTTAGAGTCTATTTATATCGGGCATTATAGCGAAAATTTGCATAAATGTTATATTTTTGGATAAGTTTATGTTACAATTCGCGTTATGAGTAAAAAAGATAATATCAAAGCAAAAGTCAGCTTTTTTCAAGCCATTATCATAGTCCTTGTAACCACGCTATTTGCGATATTTGGCTACACGGCGATTCACTATAAAGAGTTTGATTTATTGCTTGGAATCGGCACGGCGATAGGCATAATATTGCTTATAATTTTGCTGTGCGTTTTTGGGCGATATTTTAAAAACAGCCTTGATAAATTGGAGAAAATGAAATGATTGGGATTTGTGTCGCGCTATTTGCGCTAATCGGGCTTTTTGGCTCATTGCTGTATATTGCTAGAATTATTAGTGAGTAAAAAATATATCGCTTTGCGTGAATCGGCGATTCATTAAAACAATCTCACTTTGTAGATTAGAGTCTATGGGGTTATAGAGATTCTACTTTTGGCAAAAGCCAAAAGTAGCAAAAACCTTTGCATAGATTCGCACTTCGTGCGGTTTTTCTTTTTTGGATTTGCAAGTGTGGGTCGGTGCTTCGCACAGACGCTTTGGCGTTTGCAACGCCTCGCAATGACAATTTAATGCACTCTACCCGCCATTGCGAGATTTTGCGAAAGCAAAATCGTGGCAATCCACACGAATCGCAAGGGCAATTTGGCGATTTTATTGCATTAGAAATCGCACTTTATATGGAAAAACCTTAATCATCTCGCCTTTTTTGACAAAATCTCTATTTTCGATAATCGCCAAAGTGTCGCTTTTTAGCAGTGGGGCGACTTGTGCGCCTTGATATTTGCCCCAAGCATAGGCGAAAAATTCCGCGCCTTTTGCGCCGTCCTTGATAGTGCCTAGCATAATTTGCGCCGTGCCGTTTGTGGATTTAAAATCCGCGCCGTTAGCGATTTGGCGTGATTGTAGCAATGAATCAAAATCGCTAAATTTCACACCGCTAAATTTTGCCACCAAAATCGGCAATGCAAAATAGCTCTGCAAAAACGCACCTATGGGATTCCCCGGCAACGACAAAATAAAGCTATTTTTAAAGTGTGAAAGCACCACAGGGCGTCCGGGCTTGATATTTATGCCGTCCGCCAATATTTCCGCGCCCAAATTGTGCAAGATTCCGTGAATGTAGTCCTTTTCGCCCACACTCACGCCACCGCTTGTAATAGTGATATGATATTTTTTTGTGGCGTTTTTTAGCGCGGAGCGGAGCGTTTTTGGGCTATCGCTTAGGATTCCGCCATATTTTATTTTGCAATTTAGATTTCCAAAATTTGCACGGATAAAATGCGAATTTATATCATAAATTTGATTATTTTTTAGTGGCGAATCTAATGGCGCGATTTCATTGCCACTACCAAAGATGATAATTTTCACGCGCTTTTTTACAGCCACCTTGCTAATGCCTTGCGTTGCGAGTATCCCAATGGCACTCGAATCTAAAAGCGTCCCTTTTTTTAGTAAAACTTCGCCTTTTTTAAAATCCTCTCCGCTAAATTTTATGCACTGATTTTTGTGGAGCGATTCCTTTAAAACCACGCTATTGCCACGAATCTCCACCTTTTCTTTTTGAATCACACAATCGCAATTTTTAGGCACTTTCGCACCTGTCATAATAGAAAAAGTATCATTTTTTTGCAAAATATATTCGCCCGAATCCCCAGCAAAAATGCTACCTTTGATATTGTAGCTTTTATAGGGCGTTGTCCCACGCTCAAATCGCAGTGCATAGCCGTCCATAGCGGAGTTATCAAAGCGTGGTATGGGAATCTTACAAATTATATTTTCTGCTAAGATTCGCCCTTTTGCCTTTAGAATTGAAATCCGTTTTTCGCCCACAAGTGCGTCATTAGCGATTTTTAGCGCACTTAAATTTTCCAAATATTTTTGTAAATCCACCATTTTTAAAACTCCATTAGCCGAATCATTCTGTAACTTTCAAACAATTTTTGTGCCAAAATCTCCATATCACAAAGTGATTCAAAGCTCACAGCACATAGCTCACGCGCTTGGACGGGACTAAAGCCCTGCGCTAAAAGCGTATGCGAAGGCTTTACAAAGCCCAAAGCGCAGTCTTGGGCGGGTTGCGCGAAAATATTTTCCAAATATAAATGCTCAATCAAATAGCGCGTGTTAATGTGGCGAAAGCGCAGTGGTAGCGTGTGTGGCACAAAATCGCGCGAAAATAAATCGATATGCTTGTTAAAATGCGCTTTTAGCGTCTCAAAAAATTTTAGATTTAGATTTTTATCCACGCGCTTAAATTGCAAACGGCGTTCGTCAATCGCGCCTAAAAACGCCTCGCTCACGCCATTTCTATAAACGCTTGAAGTGTGAATCTTATCGCTTAAAATCAGCCCAAAACCGCTTGGCAATCCCAAAGGCACTGCGTTTGCAACGGCGATATGCGCCTTTTGGCACTCTATGTTATAGATTTCCTCTAGCCCAAGTGCTAGGGCGTAGCTAATATCCAGCGCAAGGGTTGCGTTGCGAATCTCAGGGATTTGATTTAGGCTAAAAATATCCTCGTTAATCAAAGGCGCAATCATCAAAATCTCATCTTTTTGCCTATCATTGGGCAACAAAATGTCGCTCTCTAGCAACTTCGCAGGTGCGCTAAGCTGTATTTGCTCGGTGAATGGGCGCACGATTTCCAAAGCACGGCGAATCTCATAGTGAATCGTAGGCAAAAAATAAATCTTTTTAAAGCCCAAAAACAGCTCCACAAAGCCACTTGCGCTAAAGCTAAAGGGCAAAACGGAATTTTTACCAAAACGCTTTTTTAATGTCGCCCTTGCGTTCTCAATGCGATTTGTCGCCTCTTTATCGGCGATAGAATAAAAGGCGTGATTTGGGATTATGAGATTTGAAAGCTCCGTATTTAGCGGAGGATTCGGTAAATAATCAAGGCGGATTTCGTCAAAATCGCGCGTTTTGCGTGCATCGCGTTTATTTGTGCCACGCGAATCTTTTGCCTTGCGGGTAGTAATGCGAGAATTTATATAGCCATTTGCATTGCGCTCGTTAGTTGTATCGCGCCTTTTTCGCGCTCTTTGCGTGGTGCGTGGCTTTTTACCCATAAGATTCCTTTAAAAAATTATGGGAAATTATATCGTAATTTACGCGCAACGCTATTTGTGTGATAAAAAATTGTGATTTGAAAATGTAAGAAATGGT
>JBNMHH010000206.1:0-3840 GCA_050872665.1 Helicobacteraceae bacterium | reverse complement strand
GCTTTGGAGAATCTATGATTCGCCCACGCCATAAATCCCTACACCCTCGCATTTGATAGCATTAGCTTTATGCGGTTTTCTTGATTCACGCGTGTGGCGCCGGGGTCATAGTCGATTGAGTCAATATTGCTTTGCGGATTTTTTTCTTTTAATATTTTCATCATTCCGCGCCCCACGATATGATTGGGCAGACAGCCAAAGGGCTGAGTGCAGATGATATTATTCACGCCGCTGTTGATTAGCTCCAACATTTCAGCCGTGAGTAGCCACCCCTCGCCCATATTCATTCCCTCGTTGATATAGCCTTTGATAAGGCTTTTTGTGTGGCAAAATGGCGCGGGAGCGTTGAAAATGCCCTGCTTTTTGATGAGATTTATCACAATCTTTTGTTTGCGCGTAAAGTGGCGATAAAGTAGCTTAAAGATGAGCTTTTTCACCGCGCTTCCGCCATAGAGTTTATGCTCGATTAGCGCGTCATTTAGGCAGTAAAGGCAAAAATCCAAAAAGCCCGGCACCACCACTTCGCAATTTTCCGCTAACAAAAAATCCTCTAAATTATTGTTGCCTAGCGGGGAGTATTTGATATAGATTTCGCCCACAATGCCGACTTTGACTTTGGGAGCGTTTGTGCGGTGGATATTGGCAAAGTCTTTTAAAATCGCGTTTGCCTCTTTTTTTAGCGCAGAAAAGCTACTAAGGGCTTTGGATTCATTGGAGATTCGCTCAATCCATTTGCTGACTAACGCCTCGCTTTCGCCCTTATTGATTTCATAGGATTTGGTTTGATTTAAAAGGCACATTAGCAAATCGCCGATGAGTATGGCATTTGTGAGTTTCCAAAGCATAGGAAGCGTGATTTTAAAGGCTTGATTTTCCTCGAATCCACTAAAATTTATTGACACCACAGGAATATGTGCAAATCCACTTTTTTTCAACGCCTTACGCAACAAATAAATATAATTACTCGCGCGACAGCCACCGCCTGTGTGCGTGATAAGCAACGCGACTTTATTCAAATCATAGTTGCCATTTTTTAGCGCGTCAATGAGCTGTCCTATCACAAGCAGCGCAGGATAGCAAGTGTCATTATGCACATTGCGCAATCCCTCATCGACTACGGCTTTACTCGCATTTTCGAGTAGCTCGGCTTTGTAGCCATATTTACGAAGCAAATTCACCATAAAGCGAAAGTGAATGGGTAGCATTGTGGGGACTAAAATCGTGTGCGTTGCTTTCATATCGGCGGTAAATTGCGCGTAGGATTCGTGCGAATCTTTAAGATTCGCACTTGAATCGGTGAGATTCGCATTAGATTCGCAGGATTCGCACCCGCCACCGCATTTGGAATCCACAAATTTTGTCTCGCTAAAATTAGTGAAATTTTTAGAAATTTTTGTCATTTTAAATTGCCTCCGTTGTGATTTTTTCAAGCGATTCGCACGAATTGGATTCGCCTAAATCGCAACTATTAGATTTAGCTAATTTGCCTAAATTTTGCTCTTTATGGCGCAAATCAATGGCGGAAAGCAAACTTCGCACACGAATCTTAACCGCGCCTAAATTATTGATTTCATCAATCTTAATTTGCGTGTAGAATTTATCGCCATTTTCCAAGATTCGGCGCACCTCATCGCTAGTAATCGAATCAATCCCACACCCAAAGCTAACAAGCTGTATAAGCTCCACGGTATCGTGTTTTGTGGCGAAATGCGCCGCACTATAAAGCCTAGAGTGGTAGCTCCATTGATTTAGAATGTCTAATTTGCCGATTTCATCTCGCACACTATCCTCGCTCAAAACCACCACGCCAAGCGAGTTTATTAGCTTATCAATGCCGTGATTGATTTCAGGGTCGATATGATATGGGCGTCCGCTTAGGATAATGCTTTTTAGGGTGTTTTGTTGCGCAAACTCTAACGCCTTGCGCCCTTGCGCATAAATATCATTGATATGAATCTCGCGTTTTTCAAACGCGCTTTTTACGGCGTCTTTAAATGTCTTTTTATCCGCACCAAATTCTTTTTTAAAAAATGGATATGCCTTTTTGATAAAATCATCACTGCGATGAAGCCCAAAATATGGAAATAAAAATCTTATATTTTTTAGCTTGTCGATATTGGCATTTAAAAGCTCAGGGTAGAAAGCCACCACAGGGCAGTTGTAATTGGCAGTGGATTGCCCTTTATCATCGAAACTATAAGCATTGCAAGGATAGAAAATCGTCTCAATGCCCTTATTTAGCAGATTTTCGATATGTCCGTGCAAAAGTTTCGCAGGATAACACGCCGTATCGCTAGGAATGCTATACTGCCCTAATGCGTAGGTTTTGCGCGTGGTTATATCGCTAAGCACCACTTCATAGCCTAATTTCGTAAAGATTTCATACCAAAAGAAAATATTTTCATACATATTTAGCCCCAAAGGAATGCCCACTTTGCCTTTGAATCGCGTGGTTTGCTCATCGTGGCTTATTTTAATAAAAAGATTTTTGATTTTATTTAGTTTATATTCATAGAGATTCGGCAAAAAAATCATATTTTTTTTGATTCCTAGTGGCTTATCGCAACGATTGCCAGAGATAAGTTTGCGACTTAATGCGCCGTCTGCGCCTGTAAAGCGATTTATGGTGAGCTGACATTTATTGCCACAAATATTGCAAATGCTAGGACTCGCGCTGTGTGCGAAGTTTTCTAACTCTGCCTTTGATAAAATGGTAGATTCCTTGCAATCCCGTGCATAAAGTGCCATACCAAATGCGCCCATAAGCCCAGCGATTTTGGGGCGTGTAACGGCGCGATTGATTTCTTTTTCAAAGCTACGCAAAATGGCGTCATTTAGGAATGTCCCGCCCTGCACTACGATATTTTTCCCCAAATCATCGGCATCTTTAGCGCGAATCACTTTATAAATCGCGTTTTTTACCACGCTCATCGATAATCCAGCACTTATATCTTTAATATCCGCGCCCTCTTTTTGCGCCTCTTTGACAGAGCTATTCATAAACACCGTGCAACGAGAGCCTAACTCCACAGGGTGCGTGGATTCAAGCCCTAACTTTGCAAAATCCTCCACGCCATAGCCCATAGATTTCGCAAATGTCTCTATAAAGCTCCCGCACCCGCTACTACACGCTTCATTAAGCATAATGCTATCGATAGAATTATTTTTAATGTAAAAGCATTTCATATCCTGTCCGCCAATGTCTATGATAAAATCCACTTGCGGATTAAAGAATCTTGCGGCATTTAGGTGCGCCATAGTTTCCACTTCGCCCAAATCCACCTTAAATGCGGACTTTATTAGCTCCTCGCCATAGCCCGTTACGCCACTGCCTTTAATCTTTACACGCTCTCCAGCCAAATCATAGATTTTGCCTAGCTCACGCAAAATCACAGCTACGGGATTCCCCATATTGCTACCATAATATTGATAGAGAATCTCCCCATTTTGCGTAATTAGAATAAGTTTTGTAGTCGTGCTTCCGCAGTCAATCCCCAAATACGCATCGCCCTTGTAGCGCGAAATATCAATCTCTTTGGTGCTATTTTGGCTATGCCGTTTTTGAAAAGATTCAAGCTCGAATCGGCTCTCAAACAAAGGCTCTAAGTATTTATTTTTGCTTTTGGCGTTTTTGGCGGATTCAAGCAATGCGATTAGCTCATCGCACGAAAAATCTATGTTATTTGCTAGATTCGTGGCGCAAAATGCCACGCCGATAGCCACCGCAAAAGGCGCAAACTCTGGAAATACAGCATTTTCATCGCTTAGCTTTAGGCTCTCTTTGAATCGCTTTTGTAGTCCTTTGTAATAAAAAAGCGGTCCGCCTAAAAACAAAATCTT
>JBNMHH010000205.1:0-3852 GCA_050872665.1 Helicobacteraceae bacterium | reverse complement strand
TTAGGCGTGGCTATCGGCTCATTCATCGCCACATTCGACCATTTCATCGCATTTGGCTTACTCGCGCTAATCGGGGCAAAAATGATTTACGAATCCTTCTCACCGCAAACCTGCGAGGAAAACAGCGCGGAGTTTGGCTACCTCGCAATGCTTCCACTCGCCCTAGCCACAAGCATTGACGCTTTGGCGGTGGGCGTGAGCCTAGCTATCGAGGGCAGCAACATAGTGCTATGCGCCACGATTATCGGCGTCATCACAGCTTTGCTCTCAATCATCGCGCTAAAAATCGGCAATCGATTCGGACTTTTTCTAGGCAACAAAGCCTCACTTTTAGGCGGGATAATCCTAATCGCTTTAGGCGTAAAAATCTTATGGGAACATTTGGGATAAATTTATGCTAAAATTGCGCTTTTAAAATTTTAATCACAAAGGACAGATTTTAATGAAAAATCTATGTGAAATCTTTAGATTGCCCAAATGGGCGAAAATATCTTTGGTGGCGTTAAGTGGGATTGCGATTGCGTTGCTCGTGAGCGTGTTTGCATTGCAAAAATGGGCGGATAATCAGCTCGAATCCGCAAATCTAACATTTAGTAAAATCGATAAAGCTAAAAGCGCGGATTTAGCGGAGAGTGCGAGTTTGGGTGCCGATTCGCCAAAACTCTACGCTTATGAAGCAAGAGTGCATTTCCCGCGATTAGAATTTTTGCTTCGCTCAAAGTCTATCTCAAAAATCAATATAGAAAATATTGCGTGGAGTGGCATAGATTCAAGCGCGATTACTAGCTACGAATCCCACAATAATCGCAGAGTAAAATTTACTACCACACAAAATCTAAACTTAGATTCAGGCGCAAACCTAGGCATTATGAGTTATAAAATGGATTTTAGTCCGCTACCTACGGCGATTATTTGGTATTATCTTTGGATAGTTTTTGCTGTCCTTTTTGCCTCTTTAATGCTATCTTTTGGCAAAGCCTCTGCGCAAGGTAGCGCACTTCTGGGGGGGGGGGAACGCACCTTTGCATAATCCTACACTATCTCAGTCCCAAATCTCACAAATCGCCCTCTTTGCTTCGCTCTACCTATTATTTTTCACACTAAATTTTATCTTTCCCACGCAAAGCGATGATTTAGGCGCGGGATTTGGCGGATTAAGCGTAGCCTACAAAAGCTATATGACTTGGAATGGGCGTCTTGGCGACCTTGCAAAAGTAGCCTTTGGCTCATATCTCGCGCACACGCCACTTTATCCATTTATAAACGCGCTTTTTGGCGTGGCGTTTATATATCTCTTTTTTATTTTGATTTTTGCGAGGTTGCCGTTTATGGGCGTTTGCACTAGCGATTCGCGCGTAGATTCGCATTTGCGTAGCTACGATATATCCGCAATTTGCTTTATTTTGATTTGCCTTTTTGCATTTAAGGGCTTTGGCTCGGTGTTTTATTGGGCTGCTGGGAGTTTTAACTATCTTTGGGCTTGGGTGATTATAATGGCGTGGTGTGTGCCTTTTAGGCTATTTTGGGGCGAAATTTTTGCAAAAGATTCGGGCAATTTAGGCGAATCGAGCATAGATTTAAACGATTCAAGCACAAAACCGCATATTTTCCCTATGCTAATTTTAGGGCTAATCGCTGGGTGGGGAAGCGAATTTGGCATTGTGTTGATAGTCTTTCAAATTGCACTTATTGCCTTTGCGTTGCAAAAGCGCATAAAATTGCCATTGTGGTATTATGTCGGCGTGGTGGGATTCATCGCGGGGTGGCTTATCTTGTATTTGTCGCCCGGACACGCCACGCGTGGCAATATCGTAAATGAACTCTATGGCAACACTAGCTTCGTAACCATAGGCGAATTACTCGCAATGCCTGTGGCGGATATTTTCAAGCGATTTGCTGGGACTTTTAGTGGAGACCTGATGGGGCTAACTTGGATTGCTGTGGTGGGGATTTTGGCATTTTTGCGATTTGGATTAAATATGCGAAAACGAATCGTTGCGATTGTGGCAATCGTGCTGTTAGTCGCCTACGCCGTGCCGATTACAAAATTTATCTTTGTGATTTTGGTGGGAATATTATGCCTTTGGGGCGGATTCGCACTGCAATGCACAAATCCCCAAAGCGCGAATCGCACATATCTATTTGCGCTATGTGGGCTATTTGTGGCGTATTTTTTGGCAACCGCAGCTACGATTCAAGTAGGCGTCCCCGCAAGGGCGAAACTGCCATATTTACTGCTAGGAATGGCGCAAGTCATCATTGCGTGGCTGTTGCTAAAGCCGTATTTGGCGCGATTTGCCCAAATGATATGCGTGGGACTATGCGCTATATGCGCGATTTGCGCGCTATTTGTGGTGAGTGAAGGCATAACTATGCGCCTAAAATGGGAGCGAATGTTAGCCTCCATAGAAGCGCAAAAAGCGTTAGGAAGCGACACTGCCATAGTGAGCGCAGATACATTTCGCTCAAATTATCGTGGCTACGGCGATTGGGGCAATCCTAGCCAAAGCACAAACGAGTGGCCCAATACCACCTACGCAAAAGTCTTTGGTGTGGAAAAGTTTGTAGTAAGGGATAAATAGCAATGCAAAGCCTTAGCATTATCGTCCCTTGCTTTAATGAGGCAAAAAATGTCGCGCATTTTTATAGTGCGATGATGAGCGAAAAATGGCGTGAAATTGTTAGCGATTATGAGATGATTTTTGTTGATGATGGTAGCACGGATAGCACGATAGATGAGATTAAAAAGCTACAAAAGATTGATAAAAAGATTCGCCTAATTAAATTTTCGCGCAATTTTGGGAAGGAATCCGCAATGTTAGCAGGGCTAAAGGCGTCTTTAAAAAGCCTAGTTACGCTTATGGATTGCGATTTGCAAGACCCGCCGAATCTTTTGGCGCGTATGCTAGAAATCCACAAGGCAAATAATGGCAATATCAAAATGATAGTCGCCAAACGCGCCAATCGCAATGGTGAGGGGCGATGGCGCGCATTTTTTAGCGAGATTTTCTACAAAGTCAATAATGCGTTATCCCCTGTGAAAATAATCTCCGGCGTGAGGGATTTTCGCCTTATGGAGCGCGAAGTCGTAAATGCGATTTTGTCGATGAATGAATATCATCGCTTTTCAAAGGCGATATTTGAATTTGTGGGCTTTGAAAAGCAATATTTGGAATACGAATATGTCGCTAGAGAGAGTGGCGAATCCAAATGGAGCTTTTTAAAGCTACTGCGCTACGGGCTTGGCGGAATCATTAGCTTTTCAATCACGCCAATTCGCGCCATTACAATCATCGGCTTTGTAATTTTTGCACTCTCCACGCTATGGGGAAGCTATATCTTGCTAAAAGCACTCATTTTCGGCGACCCAGTGAAAGGCTACCCCAGCCTAATGGTGCTAATCTCATTCCTTGGCGGACTGCAAATCATAATGCTAGGCGTCATCGGCGAATACATAGGGCGAATCTATGAGCAAGGCAAAGCCAGACCGCATTATATCGTGGAATATAATTGTTAGATAAAACACAGATTAGCAATCCACAAAAATGGATTGCCACGATTCGGCGTTACCGAATCTCGCAATGACGGGTGGTGATTCGTCACTGCAAGATTCGCTTGCGAACCCTGCAAATGAGCATAGCGAATTTTTGTGGCAATATATTTTTAGATTCGTGGATTGCTTCGGCGATTCGCTAAAATCGCCTCGCAATGACGAATAGAGAAGGACTCTACTTTTTGCAAAAGTAAAAAACGAAGCAAAAAATTTAAATAAAGATTCACCAAACGCCGTCATTGCGAGGACTTTGTCCGAAGCAATCTATTTATTTGTTTTATTTTGGATTGCCACGACTT
>JBNMHH010000204.1:0-3864 GCA_050872665.1 Helicobacteraceae bacterium | reverse complement strand
TTTGCTTACCACGCTAAAAAGTGGCGACATTGTGCGAATCATAACAGCGTCTAATTTAGAGCCAAAATGCACTTGGATTGATGCGGTGAAAACTTCCCGCGCAAAATCCGCGCTAAAATCGCAATGTGCGCAAAAGCTAAAAGACATTGAGCAACGAGCCGCTATAAATATCATCTCTACCATATTTTTTGACCAAAATATGAATGTCGTGGAAAATTTTGTCAAAGAGCATAATCTAATGCCGACAATCGCCAAAGCGGTGAAAGATTTGGACTTTTTGATTGATATTAAAAATCGCCTAAAAAATAATCTAAAAAATAATGTCAATTTTATCTCTAAGATTCGCCTTGATAGGCTCAAACTCAAAAAGCAAGAGTTTGATAATCTCATCATTTACTCCAATCACACCATTAGCGAAACGCTTTTTGATTATTGCTGCCACCCAAAACACGGCGATGAGATTTTGGCAATCAAAAACGGCTCAAAGGTTTTTATCCACCACAAACTTTGCGAACGCGCATTTTTGGAGGTTAGCAATGGTGCGCGAATGGTGTTTGTGGATTGGAAAGAAAATAAAAGCACGAGTTATAAAGTCATAGTCGCGCTAGAGGATAAAAAAGGCGTTTTGGCGGAGTTTTTGGCTGGAATCGTAAAATTTGACTGCAATGTCATAGGAATCTCATACAGCGGGTATAAAAGTCAATTTATGACAACTTGCGAGATTCTCTTTGAGACGCCGTTAAACGACATAAAGCCACTGCGCGAATCCTTGCAAAACAAATACAAAATCATCGAATTTGTGGGGCTAAAAGATGCTTATATTCAAAAATAATGTGAATTGTGGCGTGAATTTGTGCGATTCGTGCGAATCGTGTGCGCTGTTTTTATCGTCATTGCGAGAATCGCAAAGCGATTCGAAGCAATCCAAAAAAAATAAAGGAGCAAAATGGAATCTAAACTAAAAGAAGCAATGAGTGAGATTATTCGTGGCACAGGCGAAATCATCGGTGTGGAATATATAGAATCTTTAGTGCGTAGATTTTTAGAAAAAGGACAGCGATTCATCGTCAAGGCAGGATTTGACCCCACTGCGCCAGACTTGCACTTGGGGCATTCTGTGGTTTTGCAAAAAATGGCATTATTGCAAAAATACGGCGCGGATATAAAATTCCTAATCGGCGATTTTACAGGAATGATAGGCGACCCCAGCGGAAAAAGCGAAACGCGTAAAGTGCTATCCCGCGAGGAAGTCCTAAAAAACGCTGAGACTTACAAAGAGCAGGTTTTTAAGATTTTAGATTCGGCGCACACGGAGATTTGCTTTAATTCCAAATGGCTTGGCGCACTTGGTAGCGAGGGAATGCTACAACTCACAAGGTATTTTTCGGTGGCGCGAATGTTGGAACGCGATGATTTTGCAACGCGATATAAGGAAAATCGCCCCATTACCACTATGGAATTTATGTATCCGCTTCTTCAGGGCTATGATTCGGTGGCGTTAAATAGCGATATTGAGTTTGGTGGTAATGACCAAAAGTTTAATTTGCTAGTAGGGCGCACAATGCAACGCGCTTACGGGCTAAATAAAGAGCAATCTGTCATCACAATGCCACTTTTAGAGGGGCTTGATGGTGTCAATAAAATGAGCAAATCGCTTGGCAATTACATTGGCATTACCGAATCGCCAAGTGATATGTTTGGCAAGGTTATGAGTATTAGCGATAATCTTATGTGGCGATATTATGAGCTAGTTAGTAGTATTTCGCTAAAAGAGCTTGAATCGCTAAAATCTAGCGTGGAAAATGGCTCATTTCACCCCAAAGTCGCCAAAGAAAATTTAGCCATTGAGATTATCACGCGATTCCACAACGCCGAATCTGCGCAAAAAGCAAAGGAAAATTTCACTTCCATTTTCGCGCAACATAATATTCCTAGTGATTTAAGGGAAGTTAGCGTAGAATCGCAATCTTGGATTTGCAAGGTTTTGCTGGATTATGAAATGGTGAAATCCACTAGCGAAGCACGGCGCGAAATTAGGGCTGGTGCGGTGCGAATCGATGGCGAAAAATTGAGCGATGAGAATTTTAAGCTAAAATCTGGTATATATGTGTTGCAAATTGGCAAGAGAAAATTTTTAAAAGTCAAAGTAAATTAAGGCAAATAAGGCAATGAAACTAAAACCACTAAAAATTGGCAAATACACCATAAAATATCCCATAATTCAGGGCGGAATGGGCGTAGGCATAAGCTGGGACGAACTCGCTGGAAATGTCTCCAAAAACGGCGCGTTAGGGACGATTAGCTGCGTTGGCACAGGATATTATAAAAAAATGCAATTCGCGGAGAAAATCGTCCGCAGTAAGCCATTTGAAGCAATCAATTTCTACTCCAAAAACGCGCTTAATGAAATCTTTAAAAACGCGCGAAAAATATGTGGCGATTCGCCCCTAGCTGCAAATATTTTATACGCGATTAACGAATATGGGCGCGTTGTCAAAGACGCTTGTGAAGCTGGGGCGAATATCATAATCACAGGTGCTGGACTCCCCACAAATATGCCTGAATTTACCAAAAATTTCCCTGATGTTGCATTAATTCCTATCGTATCATCGGCAAAAGCACTGCGAATCATCTGCAAAAGGTGGAGGGAGCGATATAATAAATTGCCAGATGCTGTGATTGTGGAGGGTCCGCTAAGTGGCGGTCATCAAGGATTTAAATACGAGGATTGCTTTAAGGCAGAATTTCAGTTAGAAAATATCGTCCCCAAAGTGATTGAGGAGGCAAAGGCGCAGGGCGAGATTCCCGTAATCGCTGCTGGTGGAATATGGAATCGCGCTGATATTGATAAATTTATCGCACTTGGCGCAGCGGGAGTGCAAATGGCGACTAGATTTTTAGGCGTCAAAGAATGCGATGCAAAGGCATATAATGACATTATGCCAAATTTGCAAGAGCGCGACATTGAGCTTATAAAATCACCTGTGGGCTACCCTGCAAGGGCGATAAACATAGGAATCTTAAAAGCGATAAAAGATAAAACTGCGCCTAAAATCGCGTGTGTCAGCAACTGCGTAAGCCCTTGTAATCGTGGCGAGGAAGCGCGAAAAGTAGGCTATTGCATTGCCGATAGATTAGGCGATGCGAGTAATGGCAATATGGACACGGGGCTTTATTTCACAGGCGCAAATGGGCATAGGATTGAGAAAATCATAAGCACAAAAGAGCTTATTGATGAGCTAGTAGCCGAGCCAAATGCGCAATCTTGCGCGGAAGCAAATTAAAAAGGAAGTAAGATTTTGCGCTTTTTAATTGCAATCATTTTTGCGTGTGGCGTGTTGTTTGGTGCGCCGTTAAAAATTTTGTCGGTAAATTGGGGCGAAAATGAAGTCCGCATAAAATTTAGCGATGAAATTATAAGCGAGGATTTTACACGATACGCGCATAAAGATGGCATTTTTTACAGCATAAAAGCCGAGCTAACCATTCCTAAAAAAAATATTGAATTAGAAAACGGCGCGGAAGTTGTGGTGGCGCAAAACACCAAAGAAATCACGCGAATCGTCATCTCTAGCGACAAAATCGATGATTTGATTTTTGATATTGATGAAAAAATGCTGATTTTGGGCTTTAAGCAAGATAGCGGTGGAATCGGCGATTTATTCGCAGACTTGAAGGTGGAATCTAGTGGCATAAAGGCGGAAAACAAAGGCGAATCGAAAGATTCAAGCGATTCGCAAAAAGATTTAAGCAAATCACCCAAAGATTCGCCAAAGGCTAAAGATTCCAAGACAGATTCAAACGCCCAGCGCGGAAGTATTTTTGATGAGAAATCGGGGTTGCGTAGCCACGAGCAAGGAAATA
>JBNMHH010000203.1:0-3915 GCA_050872665.1 Helicobacteraceae bacterium | reverse complement strand
CAAAAAATGGCGCGAATCGCGCAAATATTGCCATAAATCCTTTGCTAATTTGCGCTTTAATCTGTGTGATTTTTAACTTTTTCAAAACTCTTTATCACCATTTTGCGCTAACTAAACGCACCTACAACGCCCAATTTATCGGCTCTATGCCATTTTGGCGCAAAATTTCATTGCATTTGCTAAAATGCCCACAGCCCACAAATCCACGCGCCAAAGGCGATGGGTGCGGTGCTTCTAGGATAAAATGTTTGCGCGTGTCAATTAGCCCCCTTTTGCCCCGCGCGTAGTTGCCCCACAGCATAAATACGAGTTTTTCGCGCCTTTTGCTTAAAATCTCTATCACGCTATCGGTGAAAGTCTCCCAGCCAAAGCCCTTGTGCGAGAGTGGCTTATTTAGCTCCACACTTAAAAGCGCGTTTAGCAAAAGCACACCTTGCCTAGCCCACGCGCTTAAATCGCCACTTTGCGGTGGGTTTATCCCCAAATCGCGCTTTAATTCTTTAAAGATATTTTTTAGCGATGGTGGTGGCGTAACGCCTTGTGGGACGCTAAAAGACAGCCCCATAGCTTGAGGAATCCCACGCTCCACATTATGATATGGGTCCTGCCCCAAAATCACCACCTTCACGCGCGAAAACGGCACGAGATTAAAGGCGTTAAATAGCAATTTGGGCGGTGGCAAAATGGTATTTTTACGAATCGCGTCATAATATTTCGCGCGAATCTCCGCAAAATAGGGCTTTTCAAATTCGCCTTGCAGATGCGCTTTCCACGAATCTTCGATTTTGACTTCCATATTTTGCCCTTTTATACGCGACAATCACGCACGAATCGCAATTTTAAGCTACTCTATGATTTTAGGCACGATAAAAAACCTATCCTCCGCTTTGGGGGCGTTTTTTAGGATAGATTCGACTACTTCGCTTTTTTGCGGAATGTCCTCGCGCAGTGGCGTTTTCGCGCTTTTTGGTGGAATCTTCGCCCCTAAATCAACTGCATTTAGATTTTCCACAAAGCTCAAAATCTCGCTAATTTGCCCTTTGATTTCCTCTTTTTTTGCCTCTGGCACTTTTAACGCGCTTAAGTTCTCTAACTTTGCTAGTAATTTATCATCGATTGTCATTGTTTGTCCTTTAAAAATTTAAATTTTATCGCATTTGTTTTTCAAACGCAAACGCATAGTCCATATCCTCTCTGCCCCGCATACTTGGCGCATTTGGGTCTTTGTGGCGCGGATTAAAAAACTCTATTATTTTAAATCCACAGCGATTGACATAAAAGTGGATATTGCGCTTTTCAAAATATGGCGTAATGGTGCGCCACAGCTTTGTGTGCGGATATTTTTGCTCTATCAGTTGCCACACTTGGAATCCTATGCCTTTGTTTTGTGCTTTTTGTTTGATAAAAAATAGCTCTAAGTCGTTTTCTTGCGTTGCTTCATCTATGCAAACTACCGCGCCACCGATATTTTGCCCATTTTGCATTACGCAAAGTCCTTGTGCGCCCTTTTTGCTAAGCGAATCTTCTATTTCGCTTTTTGATATGATTTCCTCATTTTGTGCGCCAAATTCCGCCTCAAATCCACCTCTAAACGCCCTTTGCAAGTCTTTGATAAAATCCTCTCTTTGGCTAGATTCTAATTCTTTTAGCGTAATCATTTTAGCTCCTTTACTTGCGATTATTTGCGTGGGTCGGCGATATAGCCCATTAACGCGCTTTTTGCCACCACTGCGGAGTTTGCCAAATAAACTTCTGAGCTTTTTGCGCCCATTCGCCCCACAAAGTTGCGATTAGTAGTGGATATGCACTTCTCATTTTCGCCCAAAATCCCCATATATCCGCCCAAACACGCGCCACAAGTAGGATTGCTAATAAGCGCACCGCTATCTAGCAAAATATCAATTAGTCCCTCTTTTTGCGCCTGGCGCGCTATTGCTTGGGTCCCCGGCGTGATTATTAGGCGCACATCGTTGTGAATCTTTTTGCCCTTTAAAATCTCTGCTGCGATTCGCAAGTCGCTAATGCGCCCATTGGTGCAAGAGCCGATAAAGGCTTGGTCGATTTTGATTTTATCACCCACTGCGACTGAAATGCCTTTGCCATTTGATGGTAAAAATGGATACGCCACAAGTGGTTCTAATTTGCTTATGTCAATGGTGATTTTTTGCTTGTAGTGGGCGTTTTCATCGCTTTGGTGAATCTTTGGCTTATCGCGCAACGAATCCCGCGACTTCAAAAACGCCTCTGTAATCTCATCATAGGCGATAATCCCGCTTTTTGCCCCTGCCTCAATCGCCATATTACAAATGCTAAATCTATCGTCCATTGCGATATATTTTAGCCCCTCGCCACAAAATTCTAGCGCGTTATACAGCGCACCATCAACGCCGATTTGGCGAATCACTTCCAAAATCAAATCCTTTCCATACACGCAAGGCGCGGGTTTGCCGATAAATTCAACTTTTATGCTTTGGGGAATCTTAAACCAATTTTTTCCTGTCATCATCGCATACGCCAAGTCCGTGCTACCCATACCTGTGGCAAATGCGCCAAGTGCGCCGTGAGTGCAGGTGTGCGAATCTGCGCCGATGATGACATCGCCCGGCATAACAAGCCCTTTTTCGGGCAAAAGCGCGTGTTCGATGCCCATATCACGCTCATCAAAGAAATATTTTAGATTTTGCTCTTTGGCAAAGTCGCGGTTTTTCCGCGCTTGATTCGCTGAGGCAATGTCTTTGGCTGGGATAAAATGGTCTAGCACCAAAAAGAAATTATCGGGCTTTGCGAGTTTTTTTGCCCCTGCTTTTTTGAAAGCCTCGATAGATAGGGGCGTTGTAATGTCATTGCCAATTACCATATCTATGTCGCACTCGATGATTTCATCGGCATAAACAGCGCGATTTGTGTGCTCTGAAAAGATTTTCTCTGTTATCGTTTGTGGTTTTTGTGCCATTATTTTCATCTCCATTTTTAAAAATAACTTGAAATTTTATCTTTAAAAATATAAAATTTTTAAAAATTCATTAAAATTTAGGCGTGAAAATGGCAAAATTTAGCATAGGAATCATCGGCATTAGTGGCTACACGGGCTTGGAGCTAGTAAAATTGCTAATAAATCATAAATTTTTTGATTTAAATTATGTCGCAAATACAAGCGGAGATACCACGCTACACGCACTTTATCCAAATCTCATCAATGTCGCGCCCAATATGGTCGTGCAAAAAATTGACTTAGGCGCAATCAAAGGGCTTGATTTGGTATTCTTAGCCCTGCCACACAAGGAATCAATGGGAATTGTGCCAAAGATTTTAGAAATGGGCATTAAAGTGGTGGATTTAAGCGCGGATTATCGCTTAAGCGCGGAAAATTACGAAGCAAATTATTGCAAACATAGCGATTTGCTAAATCTAAAAAATGCTGTTTATGGCTTGGTAGAATGGAATCGCGAGGCAATTCGTGGTGCGAATCTAGTGGCGAATCCGGGCTGTTATCCTACGGCAACTCTGCTTGGGCTTTTGCCTTTTATCCCACATTTGGGCGATAAAAGCGTGTTTATTGACGCAAAAAGTGGCGTGAGTGGCGCGGGTAAGAAACTCACTGATAACACGCATTTTCCGCAAATCAACGAAAATATATTTGCATACTCGCCCTTTATTCATCGTCATAGCATTGAGATTAGCGAAAAATGCGAGTTTTTTGGCGGTAAAATAAGTGGAGACTCGCATAAAGATTTGCGCCAAAATACGCCAAAAGATTTGCGCAAGGATTCGCACCCGCAAAAAGTCAAAATCAATTTTGTCCCGCATTTAAGCCCATTTACGTGCGGAATGCTTGTAAGCATTTTTGCCAAACTAAAAGAGCCACTAAATCCGTGTGAGATTTTGCGTGATTGCTACGCAAATGAGCCTTTTATT
>JBNMHH010000202.1:0-3943 GCA_050872665.1 Helicobacteraceae bacterium | reverse complement strand
GTATGACGAGGTGGTGGAGGCTATGACGAGGTGGGGCGTAGATTCGCACTTTGTGTGGAGTTATTTCTATTATGGATTGCTTCGGCGATTCGAGCGAATCGCCTCGCAATGACGAAAAGTGGGGCGTGATTTTTACAAAACAAATCCCTACTTCTCTTTCCCGCGCTTTATCTTTACGCCCAAATTTGAGAGTTTTTCCTCGATATTTTCATAGCCCCTATCCAAATGATAAATGCGGTGGATTTTGGTTTTGCCCTTTGCTTGGAGTGCAGCGATGATGAGTGCGGAGCTTGCGCGTAAATCTGTCGCCATTACATCTGCGCCCCTTAGCTCGGTTTTTCCGCTGATTTTGGCGATATTGCCTAGCAGTGCGATATTTGCGCCAAGTCGTTGCAATTCATTTATGTGCATAAAGCGATTTTCAAAAAGTCGCTCCTCGATGATACTCACGCCCTCGCACTGCGTGGCTAACGCCATAAACTGCGCTTGCATATCGGTAGGAAAGCCCGGATATTCGCTCGTGCTTATCTCAAAGGCATTGCGTTTTTGCGCAGGTTTAAGCACCAAACTTGCGCTATTAGATTCGCCACATTCCACAATTTCAAAGCCGATTTCGCGCAGTTTATTAAGCACCGCGTCCAAATGCTTTGGCACAACATTTTCCACCACAATCTCACTATTTGTAATTGCCCCCGCACATAGATAAGTCCCCGCCTCGATTCTATCGGGGATTATGCAAATTTCTGGCATTTTTAAGAGTTCGCCATCAGTGCCTACTATGTGAATCTCATCGCTTCCCGCCCCGCGAATCTCCACGCCACTTTGCGCCAAAACCTCGCATAGCTGAATCACCTCTGGCTCTTTTGCCGCATTTAAAATAGTCGTTTTGCCACGCGCTAGGGCGGCTGCCATTAGGACATTTTCCGTGCCTGTAACGGTGATTTTATCAAAGATGATTTGTGCGCCTTTTAGCCCATTTGGCGCAGTAGCTGCGATATAGCCATTTGCTATACTAATCTCTGCGCCCATTTTCTGCATAGCTTTAATGTGTAAATCCACAGGACGCGCACCTATCGCACAGCCACCGGGCAAACTCACTTGGCATTGCCCAAAGCGCGAGAGCAAAGGTCCTAGTAGCAAAATGGACGCACGCATTTTTCGCACCATATCATAGATGACTTTCAAATTTGTGATATTTTTTGTGCTGATTGTCGCTTCGTTTGCACCCGAATCCACAGATTCCGCGCCTAGCATTGTTAGGATTTTTATAAGCGTTTTTATGTCCGTTACGCTAGGGAGATTCGTTAATCGCACTTCATTTTTTGCTAAAATGCTTGAGGCAATTAGTGGCAGTGCGGAGTTTTTCGCACCGCTAATTTTCACGCTACCCATTTTTGCCACGCGCTCCATTCCATAAATCTCTAAAAAATCCATTCCTTTACCCTTTTTTGTGTTTATTTTGCTCCCTGTATTTTAGGCTAACGCCGACACTATTTTCAATCTCTTTTTTAATGCTGGGGTTTTTCCCCGCCAAATCATCGCGGAATTGGGACGCCTGCTCCACGCTCATATAATCTAACATTGTGATATTTTGGATAAGTGTAAGCCACGCGTCCAAATTGGGCGAACCCTTATAATTATTATAAAAATTCGCGTAAAATTCCTTCATCACGGAATCCATAATATCCTTTTCGCCACCGCTATTTTGCACCTGCTCGGCTAAAAAATCAAGCGTGGTTTTGGGCTTTTTAGGCTCTTTTGGCGCGGAGCTAAAAAATCCACTCATAAGCAAAATCCCAAAGACAATAAGTAGCCCCACTAGCGCAAATGCGTAAAATAAGATAATGTAAGAGATTTGCAAATTATCTCACTTTTTTGGATTCGTGCGATTCGCCGAATCTTTGGGGCGATTCGGACGATTTGTGCCTTTTTGATTCGCGCGATTTTTGCTTGAGACTTTGTGATTCGCGGTGTTTTCTTTGTGATTCGCCGAATCTAAACTTTTAGCAAAAAGCTCATTATTTGCGCGGACGAATCCCTCCACGCTACCGCAATCATAGCGAATCCCTTTAAATTTATACGCCAAAACACGCGAAATTTGGGCTTGTTTATTTAACGCGTCTGTGATTTGAACCTCGCCCTTTTTGTCTGGCTTTGTGTAGCGCAAAATCGAAAAAATATCTGGCGTCAAAATATATCGCCCAATCACCGCCAAATTGCTTGGCGCAGCTTTTGGCTCTGGCTTTTCCACCATTGACTTAATCTCAAAAATGCCATTTTCAATCTCCACGCCGTCAATCACGCCGTATTTGTTTAGCTCTGCTATCGGCACTTCTTGAATCGCTACGATTGCGCATCGATACTTGCTATAAAGCTCCGCCATTTGCGCTAGGACGCTATCTCCGCCCTCATTAATACACAAATCATCTGCCAAAATCACGCCAAAAGCCTCGCCACCAATGAGGCTCTCCCCTGTCAAAATCGCATCTCCTAGCCCACGCATAGCCTTTTGGCGCGTGTAGGTAAAAGTGCAACGTGCGATAATGTCGTTTATTTCCTCTAAAAAATGCTCTTTTTTGGCGTCTTTTAATTGATGCTCCAACTCGTAACTCGCGTCAAAATGGTCTTCAATGGCGCGTTTCCCACGCCCCGTAACGATTGCCATAGTGTCGCATTTGGCATTCAACGCCTCCTCAATGCCATATTGAATCAAAGGCTTTGCATTCACAGGCAACATTTCCTTTGGAATCGCCTTTGTCGCGGGTAAAAAGCGCGTCCCATAACCTGCGGCGGGGAACAAACATTTTTTAATCATTTTGTATCCTTTCGTTTAGATTTTTGTCGTCATTGCGAGATTTTTGCAAAAAATCAAAGCAATCCACAAATCAAAAATAGATTGCTTCGTTGCACTTCGTGCGCCTCGCAATGACGAATTTGCGCACGATTCGCGCTTAAAATTAGATTCGCGCATTTTCATAGCAATCCAATCTTTGTGGCGCGGTAAAAATCATACGCCACACGCCCCGAGCGCGAACCTCGTTGCGTAGCGTAAGCGATAGCCTTTTTTTGCGTCTCACTATCGACATAATCCCCAAAATACACCGCCAAAATCTTAAGATATTCATCAAGCGTAGTTTTGAAAAATGGCAGACTTAGCCCGAATCTATCGCTAAGGCTGATTCGCTCCTCTACGGCGTCTTGGAAGTGGATTTCGCCATTGATATTGCGCGTATTTTCATTGTCGCTTTGTGGCTCTTGGATTAAATGTTTGCGATTGGAAGTGGCGTAAAGTAAGACATTTTCTGGGAATTTTTCGATAGAGCCATCAAGCACCACTTTTAACGCCTTATAACTTGTATCATCGCACTCAAAGCTCAAATCATCGCAAAAAATGATGAATTTATAAGGTTGAGTGCGAATCGTATCGATAAAAATGGGAATCACACAAACATCGTGTGGCGCGACTTGAATCACTTTTAAATGGCTAAATTTCGCAAACATTTGCGTGAAAATCGCCCTCACAAGTGTGCTTTTCCCACACCCGCGCGGTCCGTAAAGCAAGGCATTCATACCGCCATTATTGTCCATAAAACTCTGCGTATTTTTTAATAGCGCGTCTTTTTGCTCATCAATGTCGATTAAATCATTCAAATCAAACTCGTTAAATTCCTGTATGGGGTGCAAATATTCGCCACGCCAAATAAAAGCATTGCAAATTTTCCAATTTGTATCAATCTTTCTAATCATTTTTGCCCCTTTTTGCGGTGGATTCGCTTTTAGATTCGTGTGTGGATTCGCCTTTGATTCGCGCTTTATTTCGCGCCTTTTTTTGCGTGGTAAATGTCAATTTGCGATTCGCCACACTAATTTTTATGGTGGTATTTTCGCATTTTTCAAAGATGATTTTTTCACTTAGCGGAATCTTAATCTCTCTATCGATGAT
>JBNMHH010000201.1:0-3945 GCA_050872665.1 Helicobacteraceae bacterium | reverse complement strand
TCCACAGGTGCGGCGCAAGTGATTATGCCTCATGTTGTGGGGACTTTGGAAGTTTATGAACAACAAACTTCGTGGGATTTGGTGCTAAGTGAGAGCAAAATTGTCGTGCTTTGGGGTATGAATCCTTTGGCTACTTTGCGCTTGGCGTGGGGGATTAGCGATGGCGAGGGAATCGAATACCTTAAAAAGCTAAAAACGAGTGGCAAACGAATTATTCACATTGACCCTATTTACAACGAAACTGCAAAAGAGCTAAAAGCGCAGTGGATTGCGCCTCGCCCTAATACCGATGTCGCGCTAATGCTAGGAATCGCGCATACTATGTATGCCACAGGCAAGTATGACAAAGGATTCATCGAGGATTATACGGAAGGATTCGACAAATTCGCCGAATATCTCACAGGCAAAAGCGATGGCGTTGTCAAAGACGCAAAATGGGCGTCTAAAATCAGTGGCATTAGCGAAAAAGTCATCAAATCACTTGCAAAAGATTTCTTTAGCAATCGCACAATGCTAATGAGTGGCTGGGGAATGCAGCGCGCTCATCACGGAGAGCAACCACATTGGATGCTAGTAACCTTAGCAAGTATGATTGGGCAAATCGGGCTACCGGGCGGAGGATTCGGACTATCTTATCACTATGCAAATGGCGGTGTGCCTACGGCAAAAGCTGCGATTCCTAGCGGTATGACTGCTGGTGTGGCGACTGCTAGTGGCTCTGAGTGGCTTGCTAGTTCGGCAAAGGCGAATTTTCCATTAGCGAGGGTGGCTGACGCATTGCTAAATCCGGGCAAAACGATTGATGATAACGGCAAAAAAATCACATACCCCGATATGGACTTCATATATTGGTGCGGTGGCAATCCTATGACTCATCACCAAGATACAAATACGCTTATCAAGGCATTCCGCAAACCGCGCACTTTTGTGGTAAATGAGATTTACTGGACGCCCACAGCGCGAATGGCAGACATTGTCCTACCTGCGACTACAACTTATGAGCGCAATGACATTGCAATGACAGGCGACTACTCGAATCTTAGCATTGTGCCGATGAAACAAGCCGCGCAAAAGCAAGGCGAAAGCAGAGATGACTATCAAATTTTCTGTGATTTGGCAGAGGAATTTGGAATCTTGGATAAATACAGCGAGGGCAAAAGCGAAATGCAGTGGATTGAGGAATTTTACAATGTCGCGCTAAAACAAGCGCAATCGCAAAATCTGCCATTTCCTGCATCGTTTGCGGAATTTTGGAAGGCAAATAAAGTCATCAACTTTGAAGTGCCTTATGAAAACACCGAATTTGTGCGCTACAAGGACTTTAGAGATGACCCGATTTTAAATCCGCTAGGCACACCATCTGGCAAAATTGAGATTTATTCAGAGACGATTGAGAAAATGCAATATGATGATTGCCACGCGCACCCCACTTGGTTTGAACCTGCTGAGTGGCTTTTGATGAAAAACAAAAGCGCGGAGTTTCATATGATAAGCACGCACCCTGTGGATAGATTGCACTCACAGCTAAATAATACGAGTTTGCGCAAAAAATACGCTGTAAATGGGCGTGAGCCAATCTATATCAACACAAAAGACGCCAAACGCAAAGGCATTAAAAAAGGCGACATTGTGCGTGTATTTAACGCGCGGGGCGAAGTTCTGGCAGGTGCGGTTATCACAAATGACATAAAAGAGGGCGTGGTGCGACTGCCTGAGGGCGCGTGGTATGACCCCGATAGCAAAGGGCTATGTCGCAACGGAAGCGCGAATGTGCTGACACTTGACATTCCCACTTCTAAACTTGCAAACGGCAATATTTCCCACACTGCGCTAGTCAATATTGAAAAATATAAAGGCAAAGCACAAGCGGTAGAAGTGTTTAAAGCACCGAAATATACAACAAAAGGTGCGTAAGGGATTTTTTAGATTCACGCTTTAAAAGGCGTGAATCACCTCCACATCGTCATTGCGAGGCAGTGTGAGTAAAGCGAACACAACGAAGCAATATATATTTCGTCATTGCGAGAATCTGCATAGCAGATTCGTGGCAATCCAAAAAAACACAACTATAGATTGCTTCAGGCAAAGCCCTCGCAATGACGATATGTGGCATATTACAAATACTCGCAATGACATTTTTTATTTCGTCATTGCGAGGCGATTCAATAAATCGCCGAAGCAATCCACAAAATCGCCCTATTTTTCGCTATAATTTTATTGTAAAACACCAAAATATGAGTTACTAAAATGCCAAAAATTTCTATCATAATCCCATTTTTTAACGCACAAAATTTTTTGCACCGCGCCGTTGAATCTTGCCTAGCACAAAGCCTAAAAGACATTGAAATTATTTTAGTCGATGATAAAAGTGCGGATTTAAGTTTGCAAATGGCAAGGGATTTTAGCAAAGCAGATTCGCGCATAAGAGTTTTGGCGAATCCACGCAATTTAGGCACTTTTTTGGCTCGTGCAAATGGCGCAAAAATGGCGCGTGGAGAATTTGTGCTATTTTTGGACGCTGATGATTATTTATGCGAAAATGCGTGTGCGATTTTATATGGTGTGGCGGTGGAAAATCGCGCTGATATGGTGCATTTTGGCTTTAGGGCTGAACCATTTTTGGCGCATTCCACAAAGCCAAAGATTCACACAAAAATGCTAGAAAATGACAATATTTTGGGGGAAATTTTTGTGAGGGATTTTAAAAAATCTTTGCTTAGCTGTTGCACTAGAATGTTTAGCGCGAATCTCGTGTGCCATTCGCTAAAAAAGGTGGATTTTTTGGATTGTCATTTGATTAGTAGCGAGGATTCCGCGCTATTTTTTATGCTATGTGCTTTGGCAAAAAAAAGCGTAGGTGTGGATAAAATCTTATATATTTACACGCAAAATCCAAACTCGCTTTTAAAAAGCACAAATCTACGAGTGATAGCCAAACAAGTCGCAGATAGGGCATATATCCGCGATAGATTCAAAGAAAATTTAGCAAATTTTCGCGCCGACAAAGATTTGGCGAACAACAAATATCTTGTAAAATCCTTGCAAAATTTATGTAATTTGATGGATTATTTTATTTGCTATTCAAAGCGGTTTTTAAGCGCGAGGGACGAGGATTTACACATTTCGCCATATATAAAATATAGTTTGCTAAGTTTTAAATATTTTCCGCGGTGGCAGATTGCGGTAAAATTAGCAATCTTTTTGTTTAGCTTTGGACGCAAAAAATTATAAGGTTTTTGAAAAATGAATTTGAGTAGCGTAAAATTACAAATAAAACTTTTTTTTAAAGCGATTTTTTATAAGTTTTTTGGCGATTCGCGCCTAAAAACAAAAATTTTACGCGCTTTTAGCAGAGACTACGAGCTAAGCCAAAAAGAGCTTGAATTGCTCATCGCCACGCCACTAAATAGCGATTCGCCAAAAGGTGATTTTATCGCTACGCTTACCACATTCCCTGCAAGGATAGGCATTTTAAAATACGCTCTGCATTCTATTTTCGCCCAAGATTTACGCGCAAAAAAAGTCATTTTAGTTCTAAGCAAGGAAGAATTCGCACAAAATAACACCCAAATCCCCAAAGAGATTTTGGATTTTAAGCAATTTGGGCTTGAAATAATGTGGGTGGAGAAAAATCTACGCGTTTATAATAAATTTATCCATACACTGCGCACTTTTCCTAATGAAGTTATCATCACAATCGATGATGACATTTACTATCCGCGCAATCTATTTTCTACGCTATATTCAGCGCATTTGAGCGATAAAAGCGCGATTTGGGCGCATAAGGCGCGAATCGTGCCATTTACTCCCACAAAAATACAAGATTTTTTCGAGTGGAAAATCATTCGCAAGGCTAATAAAAAATGGCAAAATAAGCCAAAATTTAATATTTATTTGGAGGGTTGCGGAGGCGTTTTGTATCCGCCACATTGCCTACATAAGGAC
>JBNMHH010000200.1:0-3961 GCA_050872665.1 Helicobacteraceae bacterium | reverse complement strand
CATTTATATGATAATTTTTACATTTCTTTTGGCAATATTAGCGGAGCACAGGGCTATTATCTCACTCCACAAGCTGCGCAAAGATTAATCAAAAATGCAAGATTTTGGCTTTTTTGCGTTGATGATTATATGGATATGTTTTTTATCCATAGCGTGAAAAATATCATTTTTAAGCCATTTATCATTAGCGAGGATTTACACAGCGCGACACAAAGCACCATTTCAGGGCGCGAAAAGCCCCAAATGCGCTTTTATCAAAAACTCACCCGCGAATTATCGCGAATCTATTTCTTTGCGATTCGCAAATATTTGTATTTTGCCCTGCATTGTGCAGAACTCCGCGCATTTTTTAGGGCAAATAGGCGGTAGTTTGATGAATATTTTTAGGCGAATTTTGGGCGCGAATTTTGGGCGCGATATTGTGAGTGCCTTTAGGATTCACCCGCTTAGCGCGACTATTTCGCTTTTTGCCACCGCGCTAATAATCGCTGATATTATGCAACTAGCGGGTATTTCAATCACACTGCAATATTTTGCGCTTATCGCCTTTTGCCTTGCTTTGGGCGTGGAGTCGGTGGTATCGTCATTATTACAACAATTAAAACAAAATAAATGTGCGTCAGCACACCAAATCTCGCCCGATTCGTGGTGCAAAAAATCGGAATCAAAGGGTGCAGTAGTGCCACCCGCCGATTTTTTGCTAGAATCGGATAAGCGAGGCTCTCCCCCTAAAAGCGAAAAAGCGGCAGCTTTTTGGCGCGTAGGGGGAGCGGGGCGGGGGGTGCAGCCCTTTTTGCGAAAAGAAAAAGGCGAATCTAAAAGTAGGAAAATCGCAAACGATTCGCAAATCGCTAAAATGGATTCTTCGCTCACTGCGTTCGCTCAGAATGACGAATCTTTGAATTGCTTCGGCAATTCTAGCGAATCGCCTCACAATGACGGCGTGTGGCAAATCGCCAAATTCGCCACATTTGCGCTTATCGCAACGGCTATGTATTTTTACATTGCGCAAAGCGTGGAAAATATCGCATCGCCCACGCATATCGCATCGCCTACATTTTACTTGCATTATTACGCGCTATGCGTGATTTTTATGCTTGTTTTTGTCGCATTGCATTTGGGGCAGTCATTTCGCTCACTTTATAATGCCACGATTCGCGTGATATTTTTATGCGCGGTGTGCGGACTTTTTGGCGTTTTGTTGCTTATTTTTGCATTGCTATGCGATACGCTTTTTGGCGTTAGCATTTATCGATTCGCGCTAAGCGTGGAAATCTGCGCGTTAGAAGCGATATTTTTGCTCTTTTTGGCGACATTTAGATGCGACATAGAGGCAAATTTTGGCATAATCTTACGCATACTAAATGTCTTTGCAGTGCTGTATTTAGCGGTGTTTTTGCTATATTTTATCGGCGTATTTGCGCTAGGTGCGGGGTTACGCGTATCAATCGTGCATTTGGTGTTGTGGTATAGCTTTTTCGCGCTATTTTTGTGGTGGCTAAATATGGCAAAAATGGGCGAATCTTTAGGCGAATCGCACGAATCTATCGAATCTGCCCACGAATCAAATCGCATTTTAAGCGAATCACGCGAATCAAATCGCGAATCCGTCCCCAAAATCACTTCAATCCTAACGCGATTCGCCCCGCTTGGCGCGTTATTTGTGCTAAATATCATCGCATTTTACGCCATAATCCTGCGAATCGCCCAATACGGCGTAACGCCCGAGCGGTATTTTGTGATAATTGGTTGCATAGCGTTGCTAGTAAATCTCGGCTTTAGCGCATTTTGCAAAAAGCCTATCGCAAAAGGCATTGTGGCTATCATCGCGCTAGTAGCGTTTAGCGCGTTTGGGTGGAAATTTAACGCGATAGATTTAAGCCTAAATTCGCAATATAAAGAATTAGAAAAAGCGCAAAATAGTGGCGATGAAGTGCGAATCGCAAATATAAAGCGATTTATCGCATATTATGAAGGCAAGGGCGAATCCACGCCAAATGAGGCGCATAGCGAGGAAGCGAAATTTTTTACATTTGATGATTTTAGTGCTATTTTGGATTCAAAGGCGATTTTGCGTATCAAGCACAGCTCGAGCGATATGTTAAGCCAAACTAGCGGAAATTATCGCTATGAAATTAGCGATGATAAATTTGTGAGGGTGTATCAAATCGCGCCCAAAAGCCCTGTGGCGTGTGAGTTTGACTTAAAGGCAATCGCGCGGAATTTGGATAAAAATATCATAAAAATTAGTGGCGCGACTATCATTATCCAAAGTCTTAGCGCGAATTTTAGGTATGATAGTCATCAAAAGCCCATTGGCGTGGATATTTGGGACTTTGATATAATTATTTTGTTGCAATGAATGCAGGGGCGAATCGGCGATGATTTTTGAAGTCTCAAATGCGAAATTAAAGCAGAATTTTAATCCGCGCAGATTTGGCATACACGCGCAAAAAGTGCATATTTTTGGTGCGCCACAAAGCGGGAAAACGAGCATTGCGCTGAATTTCGCGCGTGGGTTTAAAAATCCGCTGTATATGGACTTTGCGGATTTGCGTAACACCGATGAGCTAATTAGGCAGACGCTACTAAAAAGCGCGATTGAAAAAAAGGTGGATTTGCTAATTTTGGATAATGTGCCTAGCGATTTTAATGCGCATTTTGGGGTGGAAGTGGCGGTAATAACGATAGCGCAAACAAAAATGAATCGCGGGGATTCGGGGGCGAATCGTAGCGTAGATTCAAAAGCGAATCGTGGGGATTTTGGGGCGAATCGCATAGATTCAAGCGTGAATCGCGTGGCAGATTTAAACACGGATTTTGTTCCGCTTGAAATTCTCCCGCTAAATTTCGAGGAATTTATCAGCTTTGATTCGCAAAATCTAAATCTAAATGAGCTTTTTGAGCGGTTTATAAAGTTTGGCAATCTGCCTTTTGTGCTTTCCTTGCGTGATTGGCAAAAGTTAGAGGCAAAGCAAAAAATGCTTTTTAACGCGCTTGGGCAAGATATGGATATTTTTTTGACGCTAATGCGCTTTCAATCAAGCGCGGTAAGCGTTTTTCAGCTTTATAATATCCTAAAAAAGGACGGCAAAATGTCTAAGGATAGGATTTATGGCGTGATTAGCGACTTTGTGAGGCGCGGGATTTTGCGAAGTGCTAGGCATCTCACTAAGCCAAAAGCCCCGAAAAAGGCGTATTTTTTTGATTTTAGCGTGAAAAGTGCGGTGAGTTATGAGCGCAATTTTATGGCGAGTTTTGAAAATATGGTGTTTTTGGAGATTTTGGGGCGCAAGGGGGCGGATTCAGACATTTTTTACAGCGATAAGATTCCGCTAATCTGCGATAAAGATTGCTTTTTTCTAATGCCCTTTAAGAGCAAGGAAGTCATTGCCGAGACGCTTAAAAGCGTGGATTTTATGGGCTTTACACCGCGTGTGATTACGATTGATTTAAATGATGAGATTGTGGTAAAAGGGCGGAAAGTGAGGCTAATTAGCTTTATAAACTTTGCGTTAGATTAAAAGATTCGTCATTGAAAGACTTGCCTTTGGCAAGGCGAAGTAATCTATGCACCCACTCGTCATTGCGAGGCGCACGAAGTGCAACAAAGCAATCTATTTATTGTTTGGATTGCCACGAATCGCTTCGCGATTCTCGCAATGACGAAGTTGTGGATTGATTTTGTCTTTGCAATGACGATTTTTTGTAATTTGATAACGAATTTAACCACCACGCATAGATTCGATGAATCACCATTACCACTCCGTGCAATACTCCCCATATCACAAATCCCCACCCAGCTCCGTGCCAGATTCCACTTAAAAATGCTACGATAAAAAGATTGCGTAAAGTCAATATTTTGGTTATGTTGCTTTGCTATTGTGAATCGTTTGCAATTCTAGTATCTTGCGCGAGATTCGTGGGTTGCGTAGAAAAATCCGATTGAGATAAGGCTTGT
>JBNMHH010000199.1:0-3975 GCA_050872665.1 Helicobacteraceae bacterium | reverse complement strand
TATCCTTTTTAGTAAGTGTGCGAATCGTTTCGCATTTCATCTTTTGTGATTTTGACTTTATCCATCGCGCGCCACACAAAGCTAATATAAGCTAGGACAAACGGCACTAGCAAGGACACGAAAGACATTACACTTAGCGTGTAGTAGCTAGAACTAGCATTTTTTATGCTTAGTGAGCTTTGCAAATCGCTTAAGGACGGATAAAATACGCCCCCGCCAAGCCCCAAACTTAAAAACACCGCAAACACCGCCAAAACGCTCCCAATCCCCAAGCTCCAAATCGCACAAGCGCATTTTTTGAACACTAGCAAGTAGATTCCAAGCAATGCCAAAACCACGCCCAAAAGCAAAACGACAAGAATAAGCGGATTATGGATAAATGCCCACAAATACGCATTTGATTCAATCGCTACCACGCCATTTGAATCCACCACAAATCCATCTTTCAAACAAATCCACGCCAAAAATGCGATGAAAAATACCAAAAATAACGCGCTGTTTAGTAGGGATTTTTGCGCGATTTTGCTGTGAATCGCCAAATCGCTAATGTTGTTTCTAAAATACGCCAAAGCTAAGATTCGGCTTAAAAATACTAGCGCGAATCCTAAAAGATAATTAAATGGATTTGCCAAAAGTTCCAAACCTCTCCACGCACTTTGCCACGCGACAAAATTTTGCTCATTTAATACAAAATGCGAACCGCTAAAAAAGCTACTCACCGCGATTCCAATCAAAAAGACGCCCACAAAGCCATTGATTTTCAAAAAAATCTCAAAAGTCCTTGCGCCATAAGGATTGCCCTCTTTTTTGCGGTATTCATAGCTCACCGCTTGAATGATAAAGCAAAACAAAATCGCCAACCACGCCCAATACGCCCCGCCAAAGCTCGTACTATAAAAAAGCGGAAACGCCGCAAATGCCGCCCCACCAAAAAGCACCAAAGTGGTGAATCCAAGCTCCCACTTGCGCCCAAGCGAGTTTATAAGCATTGTCTTTTCTAAATCATTGTCGCTTAGCTCATCGATTAGCGTTTGTCCGCCCTGCACGAAAAACATAAACACAAGCAATCCACCAAGCAAACTTAAAATCACCCACCAATAGACTTGCAATCCGCCTAATTCTAATCCAAAAAACATTTAAAATCCTTTCTTTATCGCGCTTATCATAATCTTTAGCTCGGCGATTAAAAGCGCGGTAAATAGTATTAGGAATAAGAAAAATGAGATTTTTACATTCACACTGCCTAGATTCGTGGCTGCAATGCCCACTGGCATTAAATCTTGTATCGCCCACGGCTGACGCCCGACTTCTGCGACAATCCACCCAGCTTCCGCAGCGATGAATCCAAGCGGAATGCAAAGCACACAAATCCACAAAATCTTTCTAAATCGCTCAATGTCATTTGCCATTGACAAATAAAGCACCACGATAAAAAGCACAAAAAATAACGAACCTAACGCCACCATTAAATGAAAGCTATAAAATGTAATCGCCACAGGTGGCACGGCATCGGTGGGCTTTTGCAAATAGCCATAGCCAAAATCTTTAAAGTTTGATTCAAGTCGCAATCTATTAAACTCCATTGCAGTTTCATCGCCCAAATCTTTGGCGACTTTGTATTCTTTTAGTGCGGAAATGGCAAGTTTGCCATTGTCGATTCGCTCTTGCAGTGGGCGAATCTCTTTAGATTCATTGCCTAGCACCAAATCCGTAATGCCCGGCACAAAGCTATTTGGGTCGCGATTCCCCAAGATAGAAAGCGCGTAAGGGATTTGAATGTCAAACAAAAATACGCTCTCATCATTGTCTATCGTTTTTTTAGGATTTAGAATGCCAAATGCTACGATTCCAGCGCGATTTTCGCCTTTGTATAAGCCCTCCATTGTAGCTAACTTCATCGGTTGCGTTTGCGTAACGCGATACGCGCTCTCATCGCCACTAAAAAACAAAAATATTGAGCAAATAAAGCCAAAACTAGCCGCAACCACAAGGCTTCGCTTTGCCTCGTGTGCGTGGCGTTTTCGCAATAAAAACCACGCTGAGATTCCCATAACAAAAAGCGCGGAGATGACATAGCCACTGCCGATTGTATGCAGAAATTTACTCACCGCCACAGGCGAAAGCGCGACTTCAAAAAAGCTTTGCATTTCATTTCGCGCAGTGTCGGGGTTAAAACTCATTCCCACGGGATATTGCATCCACCCATTTGCCACGAGAATCCAAAACGCGCTTAGATTGCTCCCAATCGCCACGCACCAAGTGGATAGCAAATGAAAGCCTTTGGAGACTTTATTCCACCCAAAAAACATAACCGCAAAAAATGTCGCCTCCAAGAAAAATGCCATTATGCCCTCAACTGCGAGTGGTGCGCCGAAAATATCGCCCACAAACCAGCTGTAATTCGCCCAATTTGTCCCAAACTCAAACTCCATTATAATGCCCGTAGCCACGCCGATAGCAAAATTTATAGCAAAAAGCGTGAGCCAAAATTTAGTGATTTTAAGCCACCGCGAATCGCCTGTTTTCACATAGATAGTCTCCATAATCGCTAACATAAAACTTAGCCCCAAAGTCAGTGGCACAAACAAAAAATGATAAATCGCAGTTAGCCCAAACTGCGCCCTACTCCAATCTACACTAGCTATTTCTGTCATAATTTTTCCTTTATTTGGTTAGATTCATAAGCACAAAGTCGCTTTTCGCGCTATCATCGGCGAATCGCGTATTTAGATTGCTATCAAAAACAAACATTTTTAGCACCACAAAAATCACAAAAAGTTTGATGGCAATAAGCCCCCAAAGCGTTTTGCCTAGCTTCATTGCGCGGAATCCCTGCACATAAAAAGCATAGATTCGCACTAAGGGCGTAAAAATTCGTCTTGCTAAATCTCTCAATATTGCAACCTTTGTGTTATTTTTAATCTTTGTGTTTTTATTAAAAGGGCGAATCATACTCTTTGGAATCTTAAGATACTTTTAAAGTTTGAGATTTGTTAACAAAGAAATATTTAAGAAAAATTATGATTTAATAGTCGCGTTATGTAAATTTTGAAATTGATATGGTGAAATATGAGCAAAGAGTCAAAGATTAAAGAAAAAATAGGAATCCTAAAATTTTGGTTAGGAATCGTGGTGGCTACGCTTTTAGCGATTGTGGGCTGGGCGATTACGAATTTTGGCAAGGTAAATCTTTGGTTTTTGCTTTTAAGTCTTTTTGCTATAATTTGCCTATGTGTCGCTTCAATAGTAATTTCACAGCATATAAACAAACATATCAACGATTTGGAGGACTTATAAGTGGAAAATGTTATCATCACGCTAATTGCGCTATCTATACTTTTTATCCCCGCTATGGCTTTAAAAGCTGTCATAGATGATACAAAAAGCGATAAAAATTCTAAAATAAAGTCAAATTAAAATACAACTTCGCTACACGCCACAATCTCACTTTAGCAATGCCTTTATTTCGCGCCAGTGGGGCATTAGCGAATCTAACATAGCGTAAAATCCTTTTCCGTGAGTGGGGTGGATTAGGTGGATTAGCTCGTGGAGTAAGACATATTCAAAGCAGATTTGTGGCTTGGCGAAAAGTGCGACATTTAGGGAGATTCGCGCTTTTGTGCAATTGCAACTGCCCCATTTGCTACTCATTTCACGCAGTGAGATTCGCGCCACCTCCCTATTTATCGCGCTTTTGTAACGCGCAATGATTGAATCTATAAGATTTTGCGATTTTTGGCGATACCATTTAAATATCAGTTTTTTGATTTGCTCACTTTGAATCTTATCGATTCGCCCTTGCAAATTCGCACTTGGGATTCGCGCTATCATTTCCGCACTTTGCGCCTTTAGTGCAATATCTAGCGTCTTTTCACCAAAGAGATTTTGTGATTCGACTATGCTATTTTTTTGTGCGATTCGCACTTGCAAAATATATCTCTCGCCAAAATATTTCACAATCGCACCATCTGTGTA
>JBNMHH010000198.1:0-3984 GCA_050872665.1 Helicobacteraceae bacterium | reverse complement strand
CAATATCCCTGAGCCTGTGGTGGGCGGACTTATTGCGGCTGTGGCGATTTTTTGCCTGTATCAATTCGCGCAAGTTGAGTTTAAGTTTGATGGCGCGTTAAAAGACCCGCTAATGCTTGCATTTTTCACTTCTGTGGGGCTTAGCGCGGATTTCGCATCGCTAAAAAAGGGCGGAAAATTGCTTGGAATCTTTTTGATTTTTGTGTGCGGTTTGCTAGTCTTACAAAATCTAATCGGCGTGGGCGTATCCTACGCAATGGGCGTGAATCCGCTTATAGGATTGCTCGGTGGTTCAATCACAATGAGTGGCGGACACGGCACGGGCGCGGCGTGGGCGGATATTTTTAAATCCGCACCGCATAATTTCAGCGCAGCCACCGAAGTGGCGATGGCGTGTGCGACTTTTGGGCTTGTAATGGGCGGAATCATCGGCGGTCCTGTGGCGCGATTTTTAGTCAAACGCTACAAGCTAAAAACGCCAGACAAAATCAAAGATGACAATCCGCACGGCTTTGAATCCCCAGCCAAAGAGCGACTAATCACCGCCACAAGTTTTATGGAATCCCTAGCCTTAATCGCCATTTGCCTACTCATCGGCAATCTCGCCAAAGGCTTTGAAGTCGCCCACATAGAAAAGCTAAATTTGCCGACTTTCGTGTATTGCCTATTTTGTGGCGTGATTTTGCGCAATGTCCTAAGTGCGCTAAAGATTCACCAAGTGTTCGACAGAGAAGTCTCTGTCATAGGCAATGTCAGCCTCTCACTTTTCCTCGCCTTTGCGATGATGACGATAAATTTATGGCAGTTAGTCGCACTCGCATTGCCTATGGTGGTAATCCTAAGCATTCAAGCCGTTACTATGGCGTTGTATGCGATATTTGTAACATTTCGATTTTGCGGACGCGACTATGATGCGGCGGTTTTGGCGGCGGGACATTGCGGATTTGGCTTGGGCGCGACACCTACGGCTATGGTAAATATGCAAACAGTTACTTCGCACTATGGACCAAGCCATATCGCTTTTATCATCGTCCCGCTTACAGGCGCGTTTTTTATCGACATAATAAACGCACTTGTGATTCAAGGAATGTTAGGCGTGATGTTTTGATAAAGCCATTATTACATAAGTCTTAAGATATTTAGGATTTGTTTTGATTGATAAAATTGTCATTATTTTGGCGAAGTTAGGGATTACTAAGATTTATTTTGCAAAAAATCACCCTTTTAGATTCGCGCTCCTTTGTGCCACTTTGCTTATTTTTACATATAGCATAATTTTGTTTTTTAGCTTTAATCCACAGGGTGACCCATTTAACGCGCGGTATTCTAAAGCGACTTTTGATAGAAATGGCGAGATTTTGAGCGTGTTTTTGAGCACAGATTCGCAGTGGCATATCAAGGCGACAAAGCCACTTGGGAAAAAACTCACCTGCGCAATTATCGTCTATGAGGATAGGCATTTTTATTCGCATTTTGGCTTTGATTTGGGTGCGATGGCGCGTAGTTTTTGGCACAATCTCACAAGCGAAAAACGCAGTGGCGCAAGCACTATTACGATGCAGACGATTAAGCTACTGCTGGGCGATTCGCGGACTTATTTTAATAAATTTAGGGAGCTAATTTTCGCGCTAAAACTTGAGTGGCGTTATAGTAAAGATGAGATTTTGTTGCTATATGCCAATAATGCCCCCTACGGCGGGAATATCGTGGGTGTGAAAACAGCTGCGCTTTATTATTTTGGCAAGTCGCCACAAAATCTCTCGTGGGGACAGGCGGCACTTTTGGCTGTGCTGCCCAATGCGCCGGGCTTTATGCACTTGCAAAAAAATACAAAGCGACTTTTGCAAAAGCGCGATAATTTGCTAAAAAAGCTAAATAAGCAGGGCTTTATCGATGATGATAATCTCAAACTTGCGCTAAGCGAGGGATTGCCAAGCATTAGGCGCGAGAAAAATATCGCGCCACATTTATCTTTGCGCCTTGCGAATTTTAATGCAAGTGCGAATCAAAGCGCGAATGCAGGTGCGAATCAAAGGGCGAAACTAAACTTAAATGCACAAAACAGCCTAGATTCCACGCCAAATATTTACACCACAATCGATAAAACGCTTCAGCTACGGCTTGAATCCGCGCTTAAAAATTATCATCAAAGGCTAAAAAATTTAGGCATTCAAAATGTCGCGGCAATCATCGTAGATACGCCCAGCAGGGAGGTTTTGGCTTATGGTGGGTCGCAAGATTTTTTTGACATTGAGGGCTTTGGGCAAATCGATGGCATTGTCGCAAAGCGCAGTGTCGGCTCGGTGCTAAAGCCCCTGCTATACGCCCTTGCAATCGATAATGGGCTAATCGTCCCGCAATCCAAACTCATTGACGCGCCCACGCTATGGGCGAATTTCAAGCCACAAAATGCGAGTAAGAAATTCTATGGCTTTATCCCCGCGCAAACTGCGCTTATTCGTTCGCTAAATGTGCCATTTGTCGCGCTACTGCAGGATTATGGCTATGAGCGATTTTTTTATGATTTGCAAAATATTTTGGGCTTTAGTGGCAATAATTTCGAGCAGTATGGGCTTAGCTTGATTTTAGGGACTAAAGAGTTTAGTGTGGAGGATATGGCAAAGATTTATACAGGACTAGGAAACTACGGCGAGTTTGAGGACTTAAAGTATTTAAGCGATTCTAGTGGCAATTCGCCTTTAGAATTGCATTCCGCAGATTTTACCGATTCGTCATTGCGAGGCAGTTTGAGCGACAGCGAAAACAACGAAGCAATCCGCGAATCAAAAAATGGATTGCCACGATTCGGCGTTGCCGAATCTCGCAATGACGGCGTGGATTCGCACGAATCTTCAAAGCAATTCATCTCCAAAGGTGCGAGTTTTTTGACACTTGATGCACTGCGCCGTTTGGATAGGCTCGGCATTGAAAATTACTACAAAAATCAAAAGATTTTTTCGTGGAAAAGTGGCACGAGCTACGGGCGCAAGGACGCTTGGGCGGCTGGGACTTCGCCACGATACACGATTATCGTGTGGGCTGGGAATTTCGATGGGAGCGCGAATCCAAATCTTTTTGGCGTGAATATCGCTGGGGATTTGCTCTTTAATATTTTGGGCGAGTTAGGCGACTTGGGCGGGGCGTTTGCAGAGCCACAAGATTCGCTAAAGCGCATAAAAATCGATGAAATCACGGGCTACGCGTGGGATTCGCGCTATCGTGGCATAAAATCGCGCGAGGTTTTGTATCCTAAAAATGCCAAGCCACTGCGAAAATCGCCGTTTTTGAAAAATGTCTTTGTGGATAGTAATGGAGTTGAGGTGGATTCGCAAAGCGGGGATTTTATCGGCACAAAGGCACTTACCAAGCTAAATCTGCCAATAAATTTGCTTGATTTTTATAGGGAGCAAAAAATGGATTTTGCGCTAAATGAGGCGCAAAATATGCGCGAGGCAAGTCAAATGGGCGCGAATCTCACAAGCGCGAATCGCGCCACTAAAAGCCCAAATAAGCGCAACCTAAAGATTCTCTACCCTAAAAATGGCATTAAAATCACGCTTACAAAAGACTTTGAGGGCGAAAACGCGCTTTTGGCACGAATCACAAATCTAAATAATAGCGAGGTATTTTGGTATTTGGATAGGGAGTTTATCGGCGTGGGAGCGCAAAAAGTCCGTCCTTTGAGCGTGGATTTAGGTAATCATACGCTGACGATTATAAATAACGAGGGGGAGAGCGATAGCGTGGATTTTATCGTGGAATAGCGTGTTTGTATCTTTGATAATCTCGCAGGATTTGTTGTGTTTTGCCACCAAAAATAGAGATTTAAAAAAGTGCAGAAACCCTACACCTGAAACGCTCAATGAAGAAGCTGACCTAATTTATGGGATAGGAAAACAAAAAGATAGGTTAATTACCATTCTAAAAGTTGAATACTTACTAAAAAGGGCTTTCTAAAGATTACAAATTTATTTTGGAGGGGTT
>JBNMHH010000197.1:0-3995 GCA_050872665.1 Helicobacteraceae bacterium | reverse complement strand
TTGAGGGACCAGGCCACATTCCGCTAAATCAAGTCGAGCGCACTATGGAAATCGAGCGTGAGCTGTGTAATGACGCGCCGTTTTATGTGCTAGGACCGCTTGTAACGGACATTGGCGCAGGATATGACCATATCGCAAGTGCGATTGGCGCGTGTGTGGCGGCGTGGAAAGGTGCGGCAATGCTTTGCTATGTAACGCCAAAAGAGCATTTGGGACTGCCAAACACAAATGATGTGAGAGAGGGCATAATCGCCTATAAACTCGCCGCTCACGCCGCAGATATAGCGCGTGGGCGAATCAACGCACGAGTGAGAGATGACGCAATGAGCGATGCGAGATATGGCTTTGATTGGAATAGGCAATTTGAACTCGCCCTAGATAGTGAGAGGGCAAAAGAATTTCACGATGAGAGTTTGCCACAGGACGCATTTAAAGACGCGGATTTTTGCTCGATGTGCGGACCGAAATTTTGTAGCTATAAAATCTCTCAAAATATTTTTAAAGAATATAGTGGCGAATCTGTCGAATCTACCGATAGATTCGCACAATCAAAAGGAGCATAAAAATGAAAAAAAACGAAGTTTTAGATAAATTAAAAGGCGTGATTTATCCTAATTTTAAGCGTGATATTGTGGATTTTGGCTTTGTCAAAGATATTGAAGTAAGTGGCGAATCCATAAAGATTTCGCTTGAAATTCCCTCAAACAGCGAGGAAGTGGCGGAAAAATTACGCGAATCTATTGCGAATCTTTTTGTGCCAAAAAGCGTGGAGATTCACATAAAAACGCCCCAAATCACGCAAGATTCGCCAAAGCGCAAAAATATTGCGCCTAATATTAGGCATTTTGTTATGGTTAGCTCGGGCAAAGGTGGCGTGGGTAAATCCACTACGAGTGCGAATCTAGCCATTGCCCTAGCACAAAGCGGAATGAGCGTGGGACTGCTTGATGCGGACATTTATGGACCCAATATTCCGCGAATGTTTGGGCTAAATAATCAACGCCCAAGCATTGATGAGGCGCAAAAAAAGATTATCCCACTAAAATCTTACGGCGTGAAAGTGATGAGTATGGGAATGATGGCAGAGGAAGGGCAGAGCCTTATTTGGCGCGGTCCTATGATAATCCGCGCGATTGAGCAAATGCTAAGCGATGTGGCGTGGGAGGAGCTAGATATTTTGGTGGTGGATTTACCCCCGGGCACGGGCGATGCACAGCTGACTTTGGCGCAGAGTGTGCCTGTGAGCGCGGGAATCGCCGTTACCACACCGCAGATTGTCGCGCTTGATGATAGTGCGCGAAGTTTGGATATGTTTAACAAGCTAAATATCCCAATTGCTGGGATTATTGAGAATATGAGCGGATTTGTATGCCCTAAATGTGGCGAAGTGTATGAGATTTTTGGCAAGGGTGGGGGAATCGAACTTGCAAATGTCAATAAATGCGAGGTTTTGGCGCAGATTCCTATCGAGCCTAGCATACGCGAAAGTGGCGATGTGGGCAAACCTATTGCGTTTTTTAAGCCTGAGAGTTTGGGCGCAAAGGAATACCTAAAGGCAGCAAATAAACTCATCGCATTTTTGGATAAAATCGGCGATAGTGCGGATAACTCGGGGATTCAGCCTGTGAAATAAGGACAAAATAAATGAGAGTAAATGCTTACATTGACGGATATAATTTATATTACGCCGAAAAAGACTTAAATGATAATCGTTTAAAATGGGTGAATCTACGCGCTTTATGTCAGCATTTTTGCGATGAGGACGAGATTTTGGATAAAGTGTATTATTTTACGGCATACGCGGAATATCATAAGTCTAACCCTAGAAAAGCCTACAAAATAGATAATCATAAAAAATATACAGATGATTTTTTAAGTGGATTTGGCGTTGAAAAAAAGCTTGGCTCTTTTAATTGCGCAAAGAAAGAAAAACAGACGGATATAAATCTTGCTTTGCAACTCTATGAAGATGCAGTTTATGACAGATTCGACAAGGCATTTTTAGTAACAGCGGATGCGGATTTTCTAGCCGTTATTAAAAAGATTAGAGAAAATAGAGAAACAAAAAATAAACAAATTATAATATTAGCACCACAAAAATGTCAAAGTGCAAATTTTGAAGGGGCTGATAATATCATACAACTAGAAAAAGAGCATTTTGCGGGGCACTTATTGCCAAAATATGGTAAAAATGGAGTAATGATGCCCATATATAATTTGCTTACAACACAATCTGAGAAACAAAGTAAATTACAAATAGATAATGCTACAAAATTTAGCGAAAGAATACCATTCCCACCAAAAGAATTTGTCCCTTGCGAAAAATGTAAGAATTATTTAAGCTACGAATCTTATGAAAAAATATCACAAAACATAAATTCATAGATTCGTGCAAAATTCGCAGAATCTTTTACAATAAACGCCGAATCTGCGATTAAAAATGACAAAATATACTACGAATCACTATGTTGCAAAGTCCCATTGGTGAATCGCTCAAAGATTTGTTTGCTTAAAAGCGCGGATTGCTCGTTGCCAATGGCATTAAACGGCACTCTATTTGTCCTACTTTCATTAAAAATATGCGTTGTTTTGCTATTTAGATTGATATATCCATATTGCATCTTTAGCGATTCGCCGTAATATTTTTTGTCGTGGTAAGTGATATAATCCCTAAAAGTTTTATAAAAATCAATGTGGCTAATGTATTTTTTATTTAACGACATAAAAATAATATCTGGCTCTAAAATCTCTATTAGCTCGTTCCACAAAGGGATTCCAATATCGCTAAATCGCCTTTGAGATTTTTTGGCTATATCGCCCCAAGTAGGAAATGTAGCAAACGGCGACAAAGTATCCGTGTGAATTGCTCTATTTGGCGCATTATCATAATATGACGCACCAAATGGCGCAAAAAGATTGTCGCGCGGAGTTGTCTTAAACCACTTTTTATAATCATTGCCCGTTTTAAAGTAGCCATTTAGCGCGGATAAATATTGCAAAATATTTTTATCGCTCAGCGCATTTTCTTTTGCTATGCTTTCAAATTGTGGGAATCTTTTATAAGAAATTTGTCTATTTGATTCATTATAATAAAATTCTTCACAAGATGGATTTATCGCTGCGGTTATGATTTTATATTGCGATTTAAAATACGCTTCTATATCGCCAAAATAAAGTATCGGCAGTGTGCCTTTGATGAGATATGGGTGCAATGTGCTATCATTTTGCGCGTCCATAAAAGATTCGTGGCATTTTTGGGATAGCTTCATCAATCGCTCTATTTTTTGCATTTTTTGTCCTTTGATTTTTAATTTTTGCGTCTATTTTATCAAATAAAAAGCAACTTATTTTTACGAATCTCAAAAATGCTTTAAGGATTTTTTGCTACAATCGCAAGTTTATTTCAAAATTTTAAAAGGATTAAAAAATGAAGCGAACTTATCAGCCACACAACAAACCGCGCAAAAGCACACACGGCTTTCGCGCACGAATGAAAACCAAAAACGGACAGCGAGTGATTCGCGCAAGACGCGCCAAAGGCAGAAAGCGACTTGCAGTTTAAGGCGCAATTTAGGGCGAATCGTGCAAATGCTAAAAACCACCAAAGAATTTGACTTTGTGTATAAAAATTCCTATAAATTCCGCACGGAAATGCTTGATATTTGTGTGCTAAAGCCCAATTTGGCGGAGCAGTTTTTTGCAAAATTTAGGCGATTGCCTTGCAATTTGGTGGGATTTAGCGTGTCAAAAAAAGTGGGCATTGCGGTGGAGCGAAACCTAGTTAAGAGGCGGTTACGCGCAATTTGTAGGGAATTTTTTGGTAAAGGCAATTCGTCTTTGGGTATGCAATTTCGCACTTGTGGGAATTTTGGGGATTTCGCAGACTCCAAGTCTAGTCTCAATCCCCAAAATTCCCACAAATACAAAAGCCACACCGCAAATAATAGAATTGTAAAATATGAAAACGCCGAATCAAAAAACGATTTGCGTGGCAG
>JBNMHH010000196.1:0-4028 GCA_050872665.1 Helicobacteraceae bacterium | reverse complement strand
ATTTTTCACAATCTTTTAAGCGAGGCAAAGCCAATGCGAGAGATTCGCCAAAAACCGCTAGTGCATTTAATCATCGGCGTAAATGGTGCGGGGAAAACCACCACCATTGCCAAACTTGGCGCGATTCACAAAGCAAAAGGGCAAAAAGTCATCTTTGGCGCGGGAGATACATTTCGCGCCGCAGCAGTGGAGCAACTAAGTGCGTGGGGAGAGCGATTACAGATTCCTTGCGTGAAGTCCAAATTTGGCGCAGACCCTGCGGCGGTGGCTTTTGATAGCATTAGCGCAGCAAAATCGCGTGGCTATGACATTGCCTTTATTGACACGGCAGGACGGCTAGAAAATAAAATTAACCTCCAAAACGAACTCATCAAAGTCGCCAATATCTGCAAAAAAGGCGTCAGCGATTTTTACAAAATCCTAATTTTGGACGGCACACAAGGCACACAGGCAATCAACCAAGCAAAGACATTTAATGAGATTTTAGACATTGATGGCATTATCATCACTAAGTTAGATGGCTCAAGCAAGGGCGGGTGCATTATTAGCATTATCCAAAGCCTAAAATTGCCCATTTTATTTGTCGGCATTGGGGAAAGCGCGGCGGATTTGTTGCCCTTTGATAAGCAGTGGTATGTGAAAAATTTGGTGGATTATGTCTTTAGTGGGCTTTAAAGGGTAGCCAAATGGCAAAAGCAAAGAGCATTTTTGAATGTCAGCATTGTGGCGCACAAAGCACCAAATGGGCGGGGAAATGCGCGAACTGCAATTCGTGGGATAGCTTTGTAGAAATCAAGCCAAAAGATTTGGAGGTGCTAAAAAAGGGCGATTCGCTAGGAATCGCCGAATCCAAGCCCTTGCCACTAAGCGAAGTGGAAATGGAAAATATCACACGCTTTAGCAGTGGAGAGAGTGAGCTAAATATCGTGCTAGGCGGGGGAATCGTGCCCGGTGGATTATACCTTATCGGCGGAAGCCCGGGTGTGGGGAAATCTACGCTTTTACTAAAAACCTCGCTAAATTTGGCAAATGGCGTGGATTCGGCGGTGGATTCATTAGATTCGAGGCGAGATTTGGTGGATTCGGCGCAAAATAATTCGTCATTGCGAGATTCGGGCATTCGCCCGAATCGTGGCAATCCATCAAAAGCAAAATCCGTCCTTCAAAAATCAGTTTTATATGTCAGTGGCGAGGAATCTGCCTCGCAAATTCGCTTACGCGCAGAGCGACTAGGCAAAATCACGCCCAATCTTTTTTTGCTAAATTCCATTGATTTGGAGAGCATTGAGGAAAATCTGCGTAGCGGAAAGTATGAAGTTTGTGTGATTGATAGCATTCAAACAATGTATTCTAGTGCGATTAGTTCTGCCCCCGGAAGCGTTTCGCAGGTAAAAGAATGCACTTTTTTACTCTTGCGCCTTGCTAAAGAGTTGCAAATTAGCATTTTTATCATCGGGCATATCACAAAAGAGGGCAGTATCGCGGGACCGCGCATACTAGAGCATATGGTGGATTGTGTGCTTTATTTCGAGGGCGACCCAAGCCGTGAAATTCGCATTTTGCGTAGCTTTAAAAACCGCTTTGGCGCGACAAATGAAGTAGGCATTTTTGAGATGAATGAAAATGGCTTAGTCAGCGCGAAAAATGCTTCAAAGCTATTTTTTAGCCAAAGGGGTGAAGTGGCTGGAAGTGCCATTAGCGTGGTGCTAGAGGGTAGCCGCCCCATTGTGCTTGAGATTCAAGCACTTGTTAGCGAGAGCAATTTTCCGCGCCGAAGTGCTACGGGCTTTGAGCTAAATCGCCTAAATATGCTACTTGCGCTTTTAGAGCGCAAACTAAGCGTTCCGTTGGGGCATTATGATGTGTTTGTCAATGTCGTGGGCGGAATGAAGATTAGCGAGACTAGCGTGGATTTGGCGTTGATTGCGGCGATTATCTCATCGCATAAAAATCGTCCGCTTAGCCCAAAGAGTGCCTTTATCGGCGAAGTGAGCCTTGTGGGCGATATTCGCGAGGTTAGCAATATTGATTCGCGCCTAAAAGAGCTTGAATCTTATGGATTCACAAGCGCGATTGTGCCCAAAAAGCCCAAAAATAAGTATAGTCTTAAGATTTTTGAGGCAAGTGATGTAACCAAAATCCTAGAGTGGATGTGAGAAATGCGGGGAATTTTAGGGATTTTATTGCCGTTGTCGTTAGTCGCAATGCCACTTTTTAGCCAAGATGAAGTGTTTCGCAAAAGGGGCGATTCGGCGCAAAAAGCTACGAATCAAACCCAAAATACCACAAATCAAGCCCCAAGCACTACGAATCGCAATGGCGAATCAAACGAAGATTCGGCTTATCAAAAGCGTAGAGAATCCACAAGAAAGAGAATAAATACGCAAAAGGCAGATTCAACTAAAAGCGATTCGGCAAAAGTGGATTCGCCAAAAGTAGATTCAGCCAAAGCCACGAATCAAGCCACCAAAAAGCCACAAAGGACGATAGATTCAAAGGCGGATTCGCCAAAAAGTGCCAGTGATTCGCCAAAAATGGATTCGCAAAATGCACAAACGCCCACCAAAAGAGCCAAAACCCAAACCAAATCCGCCGAAATCAAAAAGCTCACCGATAGAAAAAACCAGCTGGGCTACCGCAATATAACCATTCAAAATATCAAAAAGCAAAAGAAAATCGGCGTGGATTTTTTCATAGGACTGCAATTTGGCATTGACATTGTGAGTATGCAGCATATCACGGAGGACGACAATCGCAATAAGACTACGCAAAATTCACTTAGCGGAAGTGGCTCTATCGGGCTAAAGGGCGGTATTGTGAGCGAAGATGAGTGGGTGGGTGGGCGATTTTACGCCGAGCTATCATACACGAAATACCCAAAGTTTGATATTGTAAGCGTGGGCGTGGATTTGGACTTGCTAGTGAAATATTACGAGGCGGTGAGCTGGAAAATCGGCGGATTCATCGGGCTTGGTGGCGGAATGAATCTCGCGCTAATTGCCGATAAAACGCTTGATAGCTCGGGCAAAAAGTCGCTAATCTCTGTGGGCTGGGTAAATGTGGGGCTTGTGCGATTCATCTACTACCACAGCACGGGCAATCACGGCGCGGAGCTAAATGCCAAAATCGCTTATGTAACACCCACGATTTATAGCCTAAAGGATAAGACGACAAATATTACGACAAGCTATAAGGGGAGTTCTAGCACGATAATGTTAAGCTATGTGTATCAATTTTAAGGGCAGACAATTTGTTCTGTGGTAATCATTTGCGCCGTTTTCACACAAAACTGCGCTCAATAGACACCAAGTCTTATTTCGCTTGTTTCGCGTAAAAACGGCGCAAAGCACTACCGCCATTACTTCGATTGTCGTGGCTAAAGCCACGAATCTAAAAAAATGTTGTCATTGCGAGATTCGGTAACGCCGAATCGAAGCAATCCAAATAAAATCAAATTTAATCCATTTTTCTTTTTTATGGATTGCTTCGTTGCACTTACTTTATTTGTGTGCCTCACAATAGCGAGTGGGTGTAGATTGCTTCGATTTGGTAAATGCCAAATCTCGCAATGACGAAAAAAATATAACAAGTGGAGTGCGATTCGCCACAAATATGGCGAATCTGCCAAGTTTTTAGCCAAGTTGCGCTTTTAGCATCCAAATGTCTTTTTCAAACTTCGCAATGACGCCATTTGCATAATCAACGCTAGTGGAATCTCCCGCTTTTTCCGCTGCTTTGGATAGCTTTTTAAAGCTATCTAGGAAATATTCGCAATCTTTTAGGACGATTTTTAGCACTTCCTCGCCTTTAAAGCTACTTTTACTTTCCTCTTTGATTTTGGAGGCTTTTAGCGCGGATTCGAGCGTTACAAAGGGCTTTTCGCCAAGCTGTATAATGCGCTCCGCCACCGCGTCAAAAATCTCCGCAAACTCATCGTAAATCTCCTCAGTAGATTCGTGTATGGGCTTAAAAAGCAAACCTTTTACATTCCAATGCAAATTATGCAACTTCATATAAAACACGATGCT
>JBNMHH010000195.1:0-4033 GCA_050872665.1 Helicobacteraceae bacterium | reverse complement strand
TTGTCATTTGGATAGCGCGGATTTTGAGAATGAAGTGGGCGCGATTATGGCGCATTGCAGGACGCTTGGTGTGGAAAGTGCGCTAATTCCGGGCGCAGATTTGGTGGATTTGCCAAAGGCGATTGCTTTGGCGGAAGCATTGAGCGGGATTTACTTTGCGGTGGGGATTCACCCAAATGAGATTCAAACGCTAAATTCGGACGCGCTTATAACTATGCGTAAAGTAGCAAATCATAAAAAATGCCTTGCGGTGGGCGAAATCGGATTGGATTACCATTATAAAAATGATGAGAGCACCAAAAAAGCCCAAGAGAGTGGCTTTCGTGCACAACTTGAGCTAGGAATCGCCCTAAATCTGCCTATCATCATTCACACGCGCGAATCAAATAGCGATATTGTGAATATTTTGAGGGATTACGAATCTGCCCTAAAATGCGTCATTTTTCACTGCTTTGGTGGCGATATGAATTTGGTGGATTGCCTAAAATGCGATGTTTATTATGGAATCGGCGGTGTGATTAGCTTTAAAAATGCAAGAAATTTGCAAGAGAGCGTGGGGAAACTGCCACGCGAATCGCTTGTGCTAGAGACGGACGCGCCATATCTCGCGCCTACGCCTCATCGTGGGGCGCGAAACAGCCCAGAGTTTATACCGCTAATTGCGGAGTATTTGGCGAAATATTTGGATTTAGGCGTGGAAAAAGTTGCAGAGATAACGACAGAAAATGCAATCTGCGCCTTTGGCTTTTAGTGGGGCAATTTGTGTCTTTGGTATGCAATTTGCGCCGTTTTCACACAAAACTACGCTCAATAGACTTCAAGTCTTATTTCGCTTGTTTCGTGTAAAAACGGCGCAAAGCCACACCGCCATTACTTCGATGGTTGCTTCGAGCTGTCGCTCTCGCAAATTCTGCGAATTGCGATTTGTTGCACGAATCGGCTACAAATCAAACGCAAAATTACAACAATCCGTCATTGCGAGTGAGTGCAATGAGCGAAGCAATCCAAAAAAAATAAAATAGATTGCCACGATTTGCTATTGCAAGTCTCGCAATGACTAGGTGGTAGCGATTCGTGCAATTCGCCCATTAGATTTGCGTAAAAACATTGCAATTCACGCAAATCCTTACGATTCGCCTCGCTCTTTTATCTCGCTTATGCTCTCTACGATTATGCCCACTACCAAATTTAGCACCACAAAGCCCACGATTAGCACGAAGCTGACAAAGATTACCCACGCGTAGGCGAACTTGTCCATTATCGGGCGCACTATGTTGCCAAAGTCGTCCATTATCATTAGGCGAAATAGCGTAAAAAAACTTTTTCCCAAATCACCAAAGTGTGCAGGAAAGTCCGCCCCAAAGAGATTCGCGCATAGCACCGCATACACATAGTAAAAGATAAATAGCAATATCGCCACACCAAAGAGGCTTGGTAGTGTATGGAGATAGCCTCAGTGATTAGGCGCATTTGTGGCAAAATGGATAGTAGGCGCATAGCACGAAAGATTTGCAATGCACGAAGCACGAATCGCTTCCATCACTCGTCATACTGAGGGCAATAGCGTGAAGTATCCAAATCGCACGAAATAAATTATGGGCGAATTAATGACTTAAAGGCAAATTAAACAAATTATATTTTAGATTCGCCCAAAGTAAGCAAATTGCTTTTGATTCACAATTCGCCAAAATGGATACTTCGCCTTTTGTTACACACTCCTATTGGAATGCGAATTGACAACTACTCACACGAATAATTTATCCATTATTCGTATTCGTTTTCAAGGCACTACTATTCTTTTTTATAGCATTCATTTTCCTCATATTATTCGCATTCTGCTTCATACAACTCTTTTATTTCGTCATAGCTCATTTCATTTAGTTTTACACTATATTTGTCTAACAACTATTCTATCATATCATCTTCGTCGTCTTCTTCATTTTCCTCGTATTCTTCGTCTTCCTTACATTCTGATTCATACAACTCTTTTATTTCGTTATAGCTCATCTTTTTTAGTTCCTTGACGCTATATTTGTCTAACAACTCTTCTATCATATCATCTTTGTCGTCTTCTTCATTTTCAAACATCTTACCTCCTTAATTCAGTAAGTCGTCAATTTATTATATCAACCAAGGCGTGTTCGAGAGACATTACAAAGCCCAGATGGATTTGTAACCTCCACGCGAGACGAATTATAGCACAATCTTTGATTTGTGTCAATTAACTTGCTGTATAGAAAAATAAAATCATTGTATTTAGCAAGATACTAAAATTGCAGATTTCATATTTTGGCAAACTTTCTCAATTCGCTCATTTTAGGCAAAACAATTAAAGTATGGCTTATAAATTTATGTGAATCCAAAAAAAATGATACAAATCAAAAGCCAAATAGCAATCAAAATGAATTGCCCTTTAGATTCACCTAAAGTTTGCATTCCTAAACACGACTTTCTAAGGAATTACACACATTAGATATACCAGCATTATTTAGCTAAAACCTAAAAACGATTTCGCAAAAAATACAACTCCACCAATTGCAATAATGATAAATATAATAATGCCAAAAGCGAATAGCATAAATTTTGCCACGGATTTACCACCAAAAACTTTTGCTGTTGTTCTAAAAGCCAAAAAGATTGCTATAATCACAAATATTGCAATACCCAAAAGTGCTAAAACGGCAACTCCTTGAGGACCTCCTACTATGAAAAACTTAAATATCAACACTTGTATTATGAGAGCACCAGCCCAAGCAAGAATCCCAAAAATCAAAAACTTGCCTAGTTTTTTGGCACCAAATAATTTAAACGCACCCACACCTATAAAAAGAAAAATAAATAATCCAAATAAAAACGCTATCATACTCTATCTTTAAACACTTTATTTTTTTATTTCACAAATTTTTTTACTTTTTTGCGCCCTTGCTTATCAAAAACTCTGCTAAATCATAATTTTTATCATTTAGAGCTTTTGTTAGGGCAGTTTCGCCTTTATTGTCTCTTATATTTATATCTGCACCTTTAGATATGAGATATTTAACCCCATCTAAACCTACCTCCATTAGCATAGTTGTGCCATCATCACATTGAGAATTTACATCTAATCCTTTTTTAAATAGCAATTCACTTACTTCATCGCCTTCTGCTGCAATATATGTTAAAATATGCCCATAACTGTCGCACTCATTAAGATTTTTAGCACTTTTTATGGCAAGTTCTGTCAATCTACGCAATTTAACACTAATAGATTTAATGAAGAGTTCATTATTCTATTATTAGCATATCTATTATAACCATCATACAACCTATAAATTTATTTTATATCCTTTGCAGTTACAATTGCACCTTTAGATATAGCATATTCCATTAAGTCAATTGTTTGTTCATTGCACTCATCTAAATTTGTAAAACCTATAACTTCCTTAGTGCAACCATTGCCACCAATAATATTACCTAAATTGTATCTTTTTACATCAGCATTCATATCTACGCCTTGAGATATAAGATATTTGGCTAACTTAAAATTATTCTTGGTGGCTTCAATTAAGGCATTGTATCCCACAGTTCCATTAACCTTTCTTGTAGTTGTGTTAAAATATCCAGTATTTATATCTAAACCTTGCGATATAAGATATTTGCCGACATCTAAACAAGCTTCCGCCACATCATACATAGCTCTTTTTTTGAGCCACATATACTAAAGATTTACTATTATCAGCATTCACATCTGCACCCAATCTTACTAATTGTTTAACCTTATCTAACTTGCAAGATTTTACTTCGTTTAAAAAGTCCTCATTTATATCCGCCCACATTGATTGAATCGCCATTATCCCTAGTAGCATAGCTACCAATACACTTTTTACTAATTTCATCTTTCTCTCCTTTGATTTTAAAATTTAAAAGTCCAATCGCCTTTGTCAGTAAAGACTTGCACTTCTTTTACATCACGGATAGAGCAACCATTAGGTGGTAGAGTAGAATTGGCGATTTGCCCTCCTATGCGTATTTTGTATGATTCGCCAAATGAGAG
>JBNMHH010000194.1:0-4051 GCA_050872665.1 Helicobacteraceae bacterium | reverse complement strand
ATCTAACATTGCGTAAAATCCTTTGCCGTGATTTGGGTGGATTAGGTGGATTAGCTCGTGGAGTAGAACATATTCAAAGCAGATTTGTGGCTTGGCGAAAAGTGCGACATTTAGGGAAATTCGCGCTTTTGTGTAATTGCAACTGCCCCATTTGCTACTCATCTCACGCAGTGAGATTCGCGCCACCTCCCTATTTATCGCACTTTTATAACGCGCGATAGTCGAATCAATAAGATTTTGCGACTTTTGGCGATACCATTTAAATATCAGTTTTTTGATTTGCTCACTTTGAATCTTATCGATTCGCCCATAATTATTCGCACTTTGGATTCGCGCTATCATTTCCGCACCTTGCGCCTTTAGCGCAATATCTAGCGTCTTTTCGCCAAATAGATTTTGCGATTCGACTATACTATTTTTCTGCGCGATTCGCACTTGCAAAATATAGCTCTCGCCAAAATATTTCACAATCGCGCCATCTGTGTATTTTTGCGTTCCCTCAATCTTTTTTTCAATCCACTCTTTATGTCGCGCCACAAAATCATCGATATGCGCCCTACTCACACGGCGGGGCGCAGAGACTTTCACAATGCCGTTTTTATCCACGCGCAGGGTAATGGACTTGATATTTTTGGTGGTGAGCTGATAAGTCATTTGGTTGCTTTGGGTGGCTTGAAGTTTGGATTTAGAAATGTGTAGAGTGCCAAAAGCTCGGAGCTTGTGAGGTTGTAACTTGGCATTAAACCTTTTGGATTTTTTAACGCGCTTTCAAATTTGATAAAATTCACCCCGCGAATGTCTGGCGCAGCGATATTTTTGGGCTTACCATTTTGATAAATCGTGCTGATAATCGCGCCCTCTGCATTATCGCCGTGGCACTCGATACAGCCGATTCCGCGCGGATTTTTATACAATGCCCTGCCATACTCAAAGCTCGTTAGAAAGTCCTGCCTTGTGGGCTTTGCGCCTTTAGATTCAAGCGCGTTATTACTCGCATTTTCCCCAAACAACGCAACAAATATCACACAAATTAGCACGAATCGCATAATTTTTATTTTATTTTGCATTGCTTCCCCCTAAAATCGCTCTATCTCATTATACAAACTATCGCGCAGGACAGGGGCGAATCCAGCGTCCTTAATCTGCGCGATTAGCAGCTCTTTGCTAACGCCATTTTTACTACTCGCCCCAGCCGCGCTTTGGATATTTTCCCTCTCAATCGTGCCGTCAATGTCATTCGCGCCAAATTCCTGCGCGACAAGCGCGAGATTCAGCCCCAAAGTCGCCCAATACGCCTTGATATTGGGAACATTTGGCAGTAGGATTCGGCTAATGGCGATAGTTTTTAGCACCTCGATACCGCTAGGAAAGTCCGTGATATTGAGGTAATTATTTTGCTTTTGGTAAAGCAACGGAATAAATGCGTTAAAACTGCCCACAAATTCGCCTTTTGGCGATAAATCGTGTGGATTGCCATATTCGCTTCGCTCATTCGCAATGACGGATTTATTTTTCAAACTCTCATCTTGCAATGCGCGAATCGCCATTATATGCTCGATTCGGTGCAGTTTTGATTCGATATGCCCAAAAAGCATTGTCGCATTGCTTTTAAAGCCCATTTTGTGCCACAAACGATGAATCTTAAGCCAATTTTCCGCACTCACCTTGCCTTTGCAAACTTTAGTGCGAATCTCAGCGTTAAAAATCTCCGCACCGCCCCCGGGCATCGAATCTACGCCCGAATCCGCCATATCGCGCAAAATTTCATCATAATCCTTGCCAAACTTGCGGTGCAAAAAATCCACCTCCGCCGCAGTGAGTGCCTTTATGTGAATGTCGCTAAATCGCGCCTTTATCGTGCGAAAAATGTCAAAATACCATGCGTAATCGTAGTTTGGATTGTGTGCGCTGACTATGTGAAACTCCCGCGCACCGCGACTATACGCGCTTTGCACGGAGGATAAAATCTCATCTTTTGTCATCTCATAAGGATTTGGATTTTTGCGGTGTGCGCTAAATGCGCAAAATTTGCAAATATCAGCGCAAATATTGCTGGGATTTATGTGGCGATTTAGATTAAAATACACTTTGTTTTCGTGCTTTTCTCTGCGAATCGAATCCGCCATTTCGCCCAATTCAAACAAATCATAATCATAAAGTTGCACCAAATTTTCCGCACTCAAATCGCTTAAATCAATCATCACGCAATCCTAAAATGTAAATAAAGCGCGAATTTTAGCATAAAATTTTTAGGTTTATAAATTGGATTCTATGATTTTAATTTCGTGCAAATCTAACTCGTAGAGAGCATAGACTAAATCATCAAGTTTAGATTCGAGTGGTGCGGTGTTTGCACTTAAATCTTGCGCCTTTATGCTAAAATCTTATCGACTAGATTCACAATCGCATTGGCTAGGTTTTGGTTGTGTGAATCTCAATCTGCATTAGTCTTTGGAATCTGTGCGGAATTCTAAATCATAGTTTATAATAAACTCCGTTTCTTCTGCACTTAAACCATAAAGCGGACAAATCAACCTGTCAATCTTATCAATAAATATGTTTTGATTTTTTGTGTAATTTTGTGCTTGTTTTTGTTAAATGCTTCTTGTTATTTCCTCATATTCTTTTTGCGCATTAGGTAATTTTGTAACACTTGCAAGCCATATGCAGAAAAAATGCTAACGGAAAGCGAATTTATGCTTGGTGTAAGCGATTATTTTCGCGCTGGAGCGTTGCGATTAAAGGTGGGCGATGAATTTGTCGCTCATAGCACGGACATTCCAAAGCTATTGCATTTAAGTCAGTTGCAAGATTCCACGCTAAAATTAGAAAGCGACAGCTATTCGCAAGATGACTTAAAACTCTTACTCTACCCTAGCTCATCGCTTGGCGGAGCTAGACCAAAAGCAAGTGTGGAGGACAAAGGCAAATTATACATTGCCAAGTTTAGCTCCGCAAATGACTTACACTCCGTAATCCTTTGGGAATCTGTTATGTTAGAATTAGCTAAACGCGCCAAGATTCGCACTACAAACTTTAAAATCATCAAAGCAAATCAAAAGCCTGTGCTATTAGTAGAGCGATTCGACAGGAATGATAATGCGCGAATCCCATTTATGTCCGCAATGACATTGCTTAAGGTTAGCGAAAAGCAAGACGCAGAGTATAAGTCCTATGCAGATATTGCCAAAGAGCTGGGATTTAAGCAATAAGGCGGAGCTTTTTAGGCGAATGCTATTTAATGTGCTATTTGGCAATACGGACGACCATTTACGAAACCACGCATTGCTTTATGATAAAGCCACAAAATTATGGCATTTAAGCCCAGCCTATGATTTGAATCCTGCGCCTTATCCTTATGAAAAGCAACGCCACGCGCTAAATTTTGTGGAATGTAAGAATTTGCCAAGTGTGAATCTATGTAGAGAAATCGCGCCTGAATTTAATGTGAGTGATAAGGACTTTGTGGCGATTTTAAATAATTGCATAAGCGCAGGGACGCAGTGGAAAAGTATCGCACTAAATTTTGGCATAAAAGCAAATGAAATAAATCTATTTAAACAAAATTTCGAGCATAGGGATATAGAAAATGCGAAAGAAATTTTGGCGAATCGTTGAATCCGTATCACTAAAGGATTAAGCAAAAAGCCGAATCGTAACCCACTTCCTTAAAGTCTCTAGTGCGCTAAAGACAGAAGTGGCAAAGTCGCTTTAGCTTCTAAAGCTATCGGCACACACTAACAGCCACAATATTGCAAACTTTGTGGTGGGATTGTAGCATAGAATTGTTAAGATTGCTAATATTTAGGCAAATCGCCTACTATACGATTGCGTAAAAATAAATCATTTTTGATTCGTGCAAATAACGATAATTTTGTTAGCAACACAAGGTTTAGAAAACAATCTTGTCAAACGAGCATTCGTAGCATAAGGTTAATGTTGCAAATGTAACACTAAATTTTTACAATTTTTTATTTATATTTGAAAATGATATATATCTTTTGGAATCAAAATATTTTTATTAAAAATACGACAAAATATACTTAAATAT
>JBNMHH010000193.1:0-4072 GCA_050872665.1 Helicobacteraceae bacterium | reverse complement strand
ATCATAAATATATATAAATAAATATAAATTATTAATATTTTCTTAAAATATTTTGTGAATCGTTTGGATTGCTTCGGCGAATCTGCGATTCGCCTCGCAATGACGAGAAAAACAGAATCGTCATTGCGAGGGCTTTGCCCGAAGCAATCCCACATTTTCCGTCATTGCGAGAAAATCCATAGGATTTTCGTGGCAATCTATTTTTTTGTTTTTTTGATTTGCCGTGTAGTTTTGTTTTTTTTGGATTGCTTCGTTGTGTTCGCTATGCTCACACACCTCGCAATGACGAATCTCCCTCACTTGTCATTGCGAGACTTGCCGTCAGGCAAGGCGTGGCAATCTATTTTAGATTCGTAGATTGCTTCGGCGAATCTATGATTCGCCTCGCAATGACGACAAATATCCCAAAATCGTTTCTAATATGCTATCATCATCTCTCTCATCGCTTTTTAGGGCGATTTTTTCGCCGTTTTCAAGGCTTAGCGTGATATTTTCATTATAATTTGTGATAAGTTTTGCGCCCTTTTGCGTGGCTAAAAATTTCACTAGCATTAGTTGCAAAAATCGCCTTGTGTAGCTATCCAAATTGCCGAATCGTTCCGCTATCTCGCCTTCAATATCATAAATCTCCGCCACCGATTCGACATTTGAAAGCCGTCTATACAAATCAAGGCGAATCCTATCGCTATTTATCAACTCTGCGTTCAAAAACGCCGAAATATTTAGCTTTATATCCACGCTACGCGCAGTTTGCAAGGTGTTATTGAGGTTCTTGCCACTTAGCAGATTTATGCTATCTTCTAGCATTTTCAAATAAAGGCTATACCCGATATTATCGATATGTCCGCTTTGCGCCTCGCCTAGTATGTTTCCGCCCCCGCGAATCTCTAAGTCATTGTAGCTTAAAATCCCACCCGCGCCCAAAAATGAATTTGATTCGAGTGAAACAAGCCGTTTTCGCGCCTCTGGCGTGATATTTTCCTTATCATCGACAAAAAAGTAGCAATATCCCTCTTTGTCCCCACGCCCGATTCGCCCACGAAGCTGGTGCAAATCCGCCATTCCAAAGCAATCCGCGCAATCCACGATAATGGTATTTGCATTAGGCAAGTGAATGCCAGACTCCACAATCGAAGTGGATAAAAGCACATTATACGCGCCATTTGCGAAATCTACCATTATCTTTTCGCTCATCGCTTGGGGAATCTTAGAGTGCAAAATGGCGATTTTTAGATTCGGCATTAGCTCTAAAATCTCGTTCTTTCGCGCCTCCATCGTTGCGATATTATTGTGAATATAAAAAATCTGCCCATTGCGCCGTAACTCACGCAAAATCGCGTCCTTTAGCACCGAATCGCTATAATTTTTCACAAATGTCTTTGGCGCAACACGCGAACTTGGCGGGATATTTAGATTGGATTGCGTTTTTATGTGAGAGAGGGCGAGATTTAGTGTGCGCGGAATGGGCGTGGCACTCATCGATAAAATATGCACATCTTTTGTGAGATTTTTTAAATGCTCTTTTTGTTTGACGCCAAATTTATGCTCCTCATCAAGCACGACAAGGGCGAGGTTTTTAAACTCCGCATTTAGCAAACTATGCGTCCCCACGACAATATCCACACTTCCATTTTTCAAACCCTCTAAAATCGCGCCTTTTTTGGTGCTAAATCTATCTAATTTGGCGATTTTGACGCTAGATTGCGCGAATCGTGCGGACAAAGATTTAAAATGCTGATTACTTAAAAGTGTCGTAGGCACGATTAGTGCGGATTGAAAGCCACTTTTAAATGTCGCATAAATCGCATTCATCGCCACCTCCGTTTTGCCAAAGCCCACATCGCCCACAAGCAGCCTATCCATAACCTTTCCACTAGATAAATCGCCCAAAATCTCATCAATGCTTTTATCTTGGTCGGCAGTTAGCTCAAAACCCGCACTTTGCCGAAAAATATCTAACTCGACATTGTTGCGCTCAATAACTTTGCCCTTGATTAGCTCACGGGCTGCGGCAATATCGATGATTTCCTGCGCGATTGCTAGGAGTTTGGGGCGGATTTTTTCTTTGATTTTGGCAAAACTGCCCTTGCCTAGCTTATCAAGCGTGGGAATACTCGCGCTACTTGCGATATATTTATCAATCAAATTAAGATTATGCACAGGCAAAAGCAACTTATCCTCGCCTAAATAAATAATCTCAATAAAATCGCTGATATTACCTAAAATGCGCGTTTGTGTAATGCCATTAAATCGCCCAATTCCATACTCGCTATGCACGACATAATCGCCGTTATTTAGCTCATTTAGCTTTATTGTGCTAACTTTTTTGGGGCGTTTTTTAGGAAGCGTATTTAGCGAGATGATAATTTCGCTTGGCGTAGTGATATTTAGCACGATGGATTCGCGGAGGATTCGTGCATTTGGCGGGATTGGTGTGGTTTGCAAAAGGGATTGCAAAATTAGCTCATTTTGGCTTAAAATGGTAATTTGCTTATCTTTATGCAATGGCAAAAGTTTAGGCAACAAATCCACGCTATTGCCGATAATGTCGCTAAATTCCGCCTTTAATTCAAACGAATCCAACTTTTTAAACGCGCTAAAATCGATATAATTTAGACTTTCAAGCGATTCAATTTCAGCGACTTCATCAAGCGCAGTGGGCGATATAATGCTTGGAAACTGCGCAATTAAGGGCTTTTGCTTAATAAACCAAAATCCAAGCGAATGAATGTCCTTGATAAACGCATCAAAATCGCTCTCCGCCACCTCGCGCTCTAGCGATTCGTATTCGCTTGAATCTAGCGAAAAAAGCGCGGGGAAAATGTCGATTCGCTCGACTTTTTCGATGATTTTCTGCATCCCCGCGTCAAAATAGGCAATGTCCTCAATCTCATCATCAAAAAACGAGATTCGCACGGGATTTGGCAGATTGTGCGGGAAAATATCCACTATATCGCCGTGAATCGCCATTTCTTTGGGCGCATAGACAATGTCTAAATTCTCAAATCCAGCGTTGATGAGGCTTTGCGTGAATGTTGCAAAATTGCATTTTTGGGATTTGGAGAGGTGGATTTTTTGTAGCCATTTTGGTGGCGGTAGCGGGTGCAAAAGCGAGTGCAAAGGGGCTAGTAAAATGCCATTTTTATCATCATAAAATTTTGATAAATTTAGCAATAACTCGCCTAGCTCAAAGGCGTAGCTACGCAAATCATCGCCCATTTTGGCACGAAAATCATTTAGCAAGTGCGCGTTAGGAAAGCGCGAATCAATCGCCTTGCAAAAACGGCACACCTCACGCGCCTCTAACGCTTCAGCATAATCCTTAAAGATAACGATTCGTGGAACAAAATCGCTTTTGGAGTCGCCAAAATCGCTTGAATCGCCAAAATCGCCAAAATTTTGGCGCAAGATTCGATAAAAATTAGCGTTTAACAAAATGAATTTCCTAAAATTTTACTTGTTGGTGGCATTGTGATTTGCTATGAATCTCACGGCTTCTTTATAGCTTTCCGTCCTCGCAACGCCCTTATATGCTATATCAAACCCTGTGCCGTGCTCCACTGACGCCCTTAAAATTGGAATTCCTAGCGTTACATTGATACTTTTATCCGCATACAACGCCTTTAGGACGCTTAGCCCTTGGTCGTGATACATTGCAACAAAGACTTTGAATTTCTCGCGATTTTGGACGCGAAACGCCGAATCTGGCGCAACCACGCCCTTATAAATCTCCGCTCCAAGCCTCTCATTTGCCGAATCTAGCGCGTTTTGAATGATTGTATCCTCGCTTCCTAAAATCCCGCCATCTCCTGCGTGTGGATTTAGCCCCAGCACCAAAGCGGATTCAAAGCTAAAATGCGCGTGAAATGAAAGCAAAAATTCGCGCAATGTGTTAAACTCTATGCGCGTAGGCACGGCGCGTAACGGAATATGGTCGGTAAAAAGCGCGACAAACATTTCCGCGCAACCAAGCATCATAATGCCATTAGTGCTTGAATCTTTGGCAAGATTCGCGCTTTTTTTTGTGGCACGATTCGCACTTGAATTATTGCTATGATTCGCACCATTTTTT
>JBNMHH010000192.1:0-4099 GCA_050872665.1 Helicobacteraceae bacterium | reverse complement strand
CGCTTAAAATTTTTGCGCCAAAATATCTTTTTAAGTATTCATTTTGATTCCTTTATATGTGGTGTGGAAAGAGAAAATAAAGTGCGCGAATCGTGTGAATCTGCGCCGAATCGCTTTTGATTTTAAATCGCTAAAATGGATACTTCGCCTTTTACAAAGGCTCAGTATGACGGCGTGAGGACAATTCGTCATACTGAGCGTAGCATTTATGCGTAGCAAAGTATCCAAACAAAATAAATTCAGCGAGTAGCGCAACCACTTAAAAGTTTTTGCTACTTTTTGCTTATCCAAAAAGTAGAATCCCCTTAACCCCCTAGACTCTAATCCACCAGCGAGGCTGTTTTGATTTGCCTTTGGGGCATTGATTCGACTACAATTTAGATTCGTATGCTTTGGATACTTCGCTACGCTCGGTATGACGGATAGGGAGCGTAGATTCGCGCTTTGTGCGGATTGTTGCGATTTTCTATAAGTGTAAGTTTTACTTAAATCACATAAATCAAGTAGAGAGTTTTTTTGCAAGTGCGTGGGCTAGTTGATTCAAGCGATTTGTGTAATTAAAGATTTTATTTGATTTCAAAATTTTGCCCTTTTTAGTTTTTCCAAAATAATTTTGCAATTCTAGTTTTGATTCACTAAAATTTGACTTAAAGATTCGCCAAAATCGCCCTTGCCTTTTTTATGTCCGTCTCTATTTGTTTTTTAAGCGCATTTAAGTCGCTAAATTTGGCGTTATCGCGGATTTTTTGGATAAAAAATATCTCAATTTTTTTACCCAAAATTTCACGCGATTCAAAGCCAAAATCCCCCAAAATGTGGCTCTCAATCGCAAAATTATTATCCGCACTGACGCGCCTACCGATAAATGAAATCGAATCATAAATCTTGCCCTTGATTTTTGTCCTAGTCGCATACACGGCACTTTGCGGTAGCACATAATCGCTCACCACCGCATTTATCGTAGCAAATACGCGCATTCGTCCTATGCCCTGCCCTTGCACCACGCGTCCTTTTATGCTGTATTTGCGCCCCAAAAGGCGATTCGCCAAATCCACTTTGCCATCAAGCAAAAATGCACGAATATTTTGCGAATGCACAGGGATTTTACCGATTCGCATTTCAGGCAATATTTGCACTTCTAAATTTGAAATTTTTGGAATATCACTTGCGGAGTTTGCGCGATTTTTACCGAATCTAAAGTCCTCGCCCACGATGATTTTTCGCAAATTTGGTAGCTTTTTTTGCAAATATTTTATAAATTTTTTGCCACTTAGATTTTTGATTTGACTAAATTTTATGGTGTAAATGGGGTGCGAAATATAGCGTTTTTTATCGCGCTGTGTGAGAATATACTGATTTGCGCCACCCAAATCGCCCTTAAATGCGATAATAATCACCGCGCCATTTTTATCCAAAGCCTCAATCAACGCTCTATGCGCAAGATGAATGCTGTCAAACTTGCCAATCGTGATATTTGTAATGCGCCTATTTTTGGATATAGATGAAAATTTCTTCATTGCCTTCCTTTCCCTTAATCGCGCAGGATTCGGCGCATAATATCGTAAAATCATTCGCTTGTAGCGTGGCTTTGAACGAATCTAGCGCATTTAAAATCGCGCTTTTATCCACCACCACGCCTTTTTTATTGCGTTTTACATTTTTGCCGACTTCAAATTGTGGCTTAAAAAGTAGCAATGCTTTGTCCTCGCAAAGTCGCTTAATATCGGGCAAAATGTGGCTTAGCGACACAAAACTCACATCACAAAGGACAAAATCAAAATGCGCTTCGCTTTGAAAATCCGTAATGGCGCAGTTTTCATATACGCAAATCTTTGGATTACTCCGCAGTGCCAAATCAAACTGATTGCTCCCCACATCAACGCAAACAACGCTTTTTGCGCCATATTTTAGCACAACTTGCGCAAATCCACCCTTCGCGCTACCAATATCAAGAACGCTTAAATCGCTAAAATCCAAACTATGCGCTTTGATAAACGAATCTAACTTTTCCCCTGCCCTGCTTACAAAAATGTCCTTTTTTAGAATCTCAATGCGAGGATTTTGCGCGTTAGCCGTCCCTTTGGAGTGCGCCACCAAAAACGATGGCTTTAAAATAATGCGCCCATTTACGGACACGCTACCGCTTTTTATTAGCTCTATGCTTTGATTGCGCGATTGCGTGAAGTGATTTTGGTGCAAAAATATATCAAGGCGAGTTGAATCAAGTGGTGATTCGTGCGAATTTTGGGCTGAATCTAACGCCGATTCGCGTGAATCGCGCACGGATTTATTATTAGATTGCCACGAATCTGCACTACGCGCAGATTCTCGCAATGACGAAATATTTGGGTTGCTTCGGCAATTCGCTAAATCGCCTCGCAATGACGGATTTTTTGTTGCAATCATAAAAACAGCGAATTTACGCTTTCATTGTGGTAGATTCGGCGCATTACTTCCGCAAATAGCGGTGCTACGGATAGGACTTTGATTTTTTTGCTGGTATTTTCAAAAGGGATTGAGTTTGAGACGGCGACCTCATCTAATGCGCCATTTTCGATTTTTTCAATGGCATTTCCGCTAAAAACTGCGTGTGTGCCAAGTGCGATAACGCTTAACGCGCCGTTTTTCTTTAGCACATCGGCAGCCTTTACCATAGTCCCCGCCGTATCGATAATATCATCAACCATAATCACGCTTTTATCCCTCACATCGCCGATGATATTCATCACTTCGCTTTCATTTGCCCTCTCACGCTTTTTATCCACAATCACTAGGGGCAATCCCAAATGCTCCGCAAAATGCCGCGCCCTCGCTACTCCGCCAATGTCAGGCGAAGCGATGATAGGATTTTTAAGATTTTTTGCCTTGACATAGTCATAAAATACAATCGAGCCATAAAGATTATCCACGGGAATGTCAAAAAAGCCCTGAATCTGCCCTGCGTGCAAATCCATAGTAATCACGCGATTCACCCCCGCGCTTTGCAAGAGATTCGCCACGAGTTTCGCGCTTATCGGCACTCGCGGGGCAGCCTTTCTATCCTGCCTAGCATAGCCAAAGTATGGAATCACCGCGTTAATATTATTCGCAGAACTGCGCTTAAAGGCATCTACCATAATCAAAAGCTCCATAAGATTGTCGTTTGTGGGTTTGCAAGTGGGTTGAATGATATAAATATCCTTGCCACGCACCGATTCGCTAATCTTTACATTGATTTCGCCATCGCTAAAGCGATTGATTACCGCGCTTGAAAGCGCAATATCCAAATACTTCGCCAATTCCTTAGCAAATGCAGGGTGCGCACTGCCCGTAAAAATCTTAAATCCTCTCATAAATCCCCGCTTTTTTTGAAAATTTTAGACGCAATTATATATTTTTTAACTTATAATTTAGATTTTGCTAAAATTGACATATCAAAAAACTTGCAATGCAAAAAGGAATAATATGAGTAAGATTACAGCAGTTATTGACATAGGGTCAAACTCCGCGCGAATGGCGGTTTTCAAGCGGACAAGTCGCTTTGGATTTCATCTAATTTATGAGGTAAAAAGCAAAGTGCGAATAAGTGAGCATTGCTACGAAAATGGCGGAATCTTACAGCCTGAGCCGATGAATCGCGCCCTAAATGCCATTTGCGATTTTGTAGCAATCGCCAAAAATTACAAGGCAAGAAAAGTGCTTTGCGTGGCGACAAGTGCGTTAAGAGATGCGCCCAATAAAAGTGATTTTTTACGCGCTGTCAAGCGCAAGGCAAAGTTGCAAATCAAAGTCATAGACGGGCAAAAAGAGGCATTTTATGGCGGTGTGGCGTGTGCGAATCTATTGCATAAAAAAGATGGCATAACCATTGACATAGGCGGTGGTAGCACGGAATGCGCGATTATCAAAGATGGCAAATTGCAAAATCTAATCTCACTAAACATAGGCACGATTCGCCTAAAAGAGCTATTTTCCACCGCTAAAATCGACATAAAAAAGGCAAAAAAATTCATCGAATCCGAGTTTGAAAAACTAACGCCAGATTTTAAAAACGAATGCGTTTTTGGCATAGGCGGGACGATTCGCGCCCTATCCAAAATGATAATGAAAAAGGAAAAAT
>JBNMHH010000191.1:0-4099 GCA_050872665.1 Helicobacteraceae bacterium | reverse complement strand
TTGCTTATCTTTGTAGTCAAATGATAAAATCTCATTGTTTAATATTGCATCTGAGATTTGATTAAATAAATCTGCATTTATTTTCTCATAGTTTGATTGGGTAATATCATAAATGCTATTTATATTATCATCTAATAATTCGCTTAAGAAATCCTCATCAAGTGTAGGATAAAGAGATTTTATCCCACTAAGTGTAGCAAACTTTTTAATATAAGAGGCTATGCTTTTTTGAGATTGAAGTGTGATAGTAAGATTGCGATGATTTATGTGAGGTTTGGGGGAAGCCTTTAAATCTATGGGCGAATCGTGTGAATCTTTTGAATCTACATTTAGATTCGTAGTAGATTCAAGCGAATCCTTTGAATCTACAACCCTATCGTCATTCTGAGCGTAGTGCGTAGCACGAAGCGAAGAATCTAAGTTAGATTTATGTGAATTAGTAGATTTTGGTGAATCGAAGTGTGAATCGTGGGAATTTAAATTATGTGAATCCTTTGAATCTATACTTTGATTTGCCTTTGGATTCGTGCTAGATTCGTTTGATTCGCTTGAATCCTTTGAATCTAAATACGATTCAACTAAATCATATTTTTTATAAGGTGTATTCCCCCCCCCCCTCAAGTGTGCGACTTGCCGAATCCACTGCAATAGGAATATATGCAAAATGCTCTATGAAAAAATATTTGACTTTCTTTATGTCGCGCTGAAAAGTTCGCTTTGAGACATTAAAATCAAAGTCATTTAGAGTTAGCGTATTTATATCCTTACCATTACAAATCTCACGGATAATTAGCAAAATCCTAGTAGCAGAAGTGTCTTTGGAGTCTTTGGATTCGTTAGATTCGTGTGTCATTTTGTGCCTTTTAAAGTATTTTTAATGCGAATTTTATCACTAAATCATTTAAATTTTAACTGCGATAGCAAAAGCGCGAATCTCTGCAATTTAGCGGTGGGTAGCCACACCCACCGCCTTTTATGCTATCTAAATTTTATCGTGCCATTCGTATCTATCTCGCAATTCGTGGATTCGCCAAACGCATACAAAATAAGCCCAATCGCGGTGCTAAAGCACGCATAAGGCATAGCCTTTTGTTCGCCCACCTTGCGGATAATGCCAAAAGATTTGTTGATTTCCTTTGGCATAGCGATTCGCACGGACGATTTTGCAAAGACTTTTTGGACTAAATCTTTTAGCCCATTCATAGATGACATTCCGCCTGTGATGACAACTCCCGCGCCTAAATTCTCTTGCAATCCGCTCTTTTCTATGGACTGCTTAATTTGTTGCACCATATCAAACACGCGATTAAAAACTATGTCGTGCAAAATTTCGCACTTTACGCTACGCGTTTCGCCACTGCGCGTAGGGATTTTATCTAGCACCATTTCCTTTTCATCTGCGCTTAAGTCGCCTAGCCTTGCAAAATCTTTTTTGATATGCTCGGCAGTTTCCATAGCCGTGCTAAGCTCGGTGGCAATGTCATTTGTAACATTCCACGAACCACTTGGCAAAAAGTCCTCATAGCGCATAGAATTGCCACTGTGAATCATAAAGTTACACGCGCCACTGCCCATATCAATGCAACAAACGCCAATCTCCCTCTCATCATCATCTAGCACCGCAATGGCACTTGCATAAGAGCTAAGAGTGAATCCAGCGACTTCTAAACCTGCGATTTGCGCGATTTTGCGGAGATTTGCCAAATCCGCTTTATGCGCATAGACTACCCTTGCAAAGACTTCCAAGCGCGAACCCACCATACCAAGCGGATTATTCACAGGCTTTTGATTGTCAATGATAAAAGAATGTGGCAAAATATGCACCAGCTCGTAATTACTAGGGATAATTTCATTTCGCGCTTTAAAATCCACTAACTGCATAAGGCGATGGATTGCCTTTACGCCAATCTCGCAATTTGGCACTAAATTTATCACTTCGCTAGTATTTTCGCTCTTTGCAGAATTGCCAGAAAGTGCGATAAACGCCTTTGAGACTTCCACTCCAGCCATTTGCCTTGCCTCATCTAGCGATTCTTTTAATGCTTTTGAAGCCGAATCGATAGATTTTACCTCGCCTTTTTGAATGCCTCTTGATGGGGCGATTCCTACGCCTAAGATTTGTGGCTCATTGCCACAAATGTCTGCAACTAAAGAGCAAATCTTTGAATTGCCCATATCAACGCCTAAAATTAAGTTTTGTTTTTTCATTTGTTTTTCTCCTTTTTATTTTGAAATGTAAAAAACGATGAAATTTTAAAAAATGGGTGCGACAAATGCTGTCATTTGGAAAGGAAAAATAAAAAATTTGAAAAATTTAAAAAATCGTGGGGAAATTTGTGGAAAATAAAATCCACACGAAGTGCAAATCCTTCCCACTCGTCATACTGAGCGGAACGCAGTGTAGCGAAGTATCCACTTTGGCGATTCGTGAATCATTTGCGAATCTCTAACTTTAGCGAATCTATCTACAATCAAAAGTTTTTGCTACTTTTTGCTTTCGCAAAAAGTAGAATCCCCCTTAACCCCACAGACTCTAATCTACCAAGCGAGGCTGTTTTGATTCGCTCTTGGGTCATTGATTCTGCATTTTGTTTAGAGTCTCGTGCTTTTGGATACTTCGGGCTAAAGCCCTCAGTATGACGAGTGGTGGGTAAATTCGCCAAAAAATCTACGCATTTTTAAGCTCCGTAATTATTAGCGTGGCTTTGAGCTGATTTGGCTTTAGTGAGTTATCCCAAGTCCAGCCATATTTGCAAAATGCGTCCTCATCTAATTGCCCTAGCACAATTTCATTTGCGTTAGCAAGATTCACTAGTGGATAATTTTCATTTATCGTATAGTGGATAATCGCACATTTTGCGCCCATAGTCTTAGTGCTATCAAACAAAGGCGATTGCATTGCCTCTTTTATCGCCTCTGCAGCCGAATCCTCGCCATCTTTTTCGCCTACACCGATGAATCCCAAGCCTTTAGATTCCATAACAATCCTTAAATCCGCTAAATCAATATTCAATCCACCATTATTGTCTGACACCATATTAGCCAAACCAAGCATTGCCTTAGATAAAATGTTATCTATGACTTTTAGAGCATCTTTCTCACCAATCGACTTATCGATAGTGGATAGCAATTTTTGATTAGGAAGCACAAAAAAGCTATCCACCACTTTTTTAATCTCATCTAGCCCATTTTGGGCGATTGTCTCTCGCACTCTGCCCTCAAAGGCAAATGGCGTAGTAACTACCGCGATGGTTAATGCGCCGATTTCTTTGGCGATTTTAGCAACTATGGGCAACGCACCTGTGCCTGTGCCACCGCCAAGTCCAGCTGTGATTAGCACGATATTTGAATCACACAATGCGTCTTTAATCATTTCATAGCTTTCCGCCGCGCTTTTTGCGCCTAACTCTGCGTCCATACCCGCACCAAGCCCTTGCGCAGTCTTTTCGCCTAGCTGAATCTTAATATATGCCTTAATATTTTGCAATGCCCTTGTGTCTGTGTTTAGCGCGATAAGTTTAATCTTGTTAGAAACACCTTGCTCATATATGCAATTTATAACATTGCAACCACCGCCACCTACGCCTACTACGGCGATTTTCACTGCGCTTGTGCTACGCAAATCTTCGATTTTTACTTCCATTGTTTTTTCTCCTTTTTATTGTTGAAATGTAAAAAACAATGAAATTTTAAAAAATAAAATGGACAACTTTTTGTCCATTTTGGATAGGAAGCAAAAATGTGGGAAGGTTTATAAAATTGTAGGAATCTTATTTAATAAAAATTTCTTTAAATAAATCCAACGCAAATTGCGTGGCTTGGGATTGAATCGCCACTCGATTGCCACTAAAAATCTCTTTTTTTATTATGCTTTTTTCGCCGCGCTTTTTTAAGCCCACGAAAATCGTCCCCACAGGCATTTCCGCGCTTCCGCCATTTGGTCCAGCAATGCCACTTGTGGCGATTCCAAAGTCGCTATTCATAATCTCACAGATTCGCCCTAGCATTAAATCCACAACCTCAACGCTATACGCGCTTTTTTCACGCAAGATTCGCTCATCTATGCCAAGCACTTCGATTTTGATTTCATTTTGATAAG
>JBNMHH010000190.1:0-4115 GCA_050872665.1 Helicobacteraceae bacterium | reverse complement strand
TTATTGGCGTGTATTTTTTGGGGCTATTAAATGGCCCGATACCTTGCGGAATCGTGTATTTTTTTGCGATGAGTGCGATGACAAGCGGTAGCATTTTAGGCGCGGTAAAGATTATGCTAATTTTTGGCATTGCGACTATGTTTCCTATGCTATTGCTTGGAATCTTTAGCTCCATTCTTACGCTTACAAGGTTTAAAAATATTATTATGAAAATTTCCGCGCTTCTCATAATGCTATTTGGGATTTACACGATTTTCAAAGGATTTGGAATCTTATTTCAATAAAAAGGGACTTTATGAAACAAAGAGCAATTTTTTTCGACAGAGACGGCGTTGTAAATGTCAATACAGATTATGTTTATAAAATTAGCGATTTTAAATTTATGGAGGGATTTTTGGATTTTTTTCGCTTTTGCAAAGAGAGCGGATTCCTCGCGCTTGTCGTTACGAATCAATCAGGCATAAATCGCGGTTTTTACACGGAGCGCGACTTTGAATTTTTAAGTGATTTTATGCAAAATGATTTGGCGCAGAAAACGGGCTTTTGCTTTGATAAAATCTATCATTGTCCGCATTTGCCAAGCGAAAATTGCATTTGTAGGAAGCCAAAAATTGGTATGATTCAACACGCACTAAAAGATTTTCCCATAGATTTGGAGCAGAGTTTTCTTATCGGCGATAATGAGAGCGACATAGAATGCGCGTTGAATGCTGGGATTAAGACGCAGATTCTACTCACGCAAGATAAAAAAATCAGCAAAGCCACTTATATTATAGATAATTTTCAAAAAGCACATAGTATAATTGCATAGTTTTTTGGTGCGAAAATTTGGATTCGCGCCTAAGATTCGCAAAAAACGGAGGCAAATATGAAATATATTTACGATGATTTGGAAGATAAGAGCATTTTGATTACAGGCGGGGCGGGATTCATCGGTAGCAATTTGGCAAAATACCTAAATAAACACCACCCAAAGGCGAAAGTCGTGGTTTTTGATAAATTCCGCGATAATAGTTGCTTTGCCAATGGCAATCCCACGAGCTTGGGGCATTTTAAGAATTTGCTTGATTTTAAAGGCGAGATTCTTATCGGCGACATAGCAAATGAAAAAGATTTAGAGCTATTAGATGACTACCATTTCGACTATATTTTCCACGAGGCGGCGATTTCGGACACCACTTGCTTGAATCAAGAGTTGGTTTTAAAGACAAATTATGAAACTTTGGATTATTTCATAAATAAGGCAAAAAATGACAATGCAGTATTGATTTACGCCTCAAGCGCGGCAGTTTATGGTAACTCCCCTGCGCCAAATAGCGTGGGCAGTGGCGAACGCCCTGAAAATGTCTATGGCTATTCCAAATGGCTTATGGATAAAAAATTGCGCGAAATGATTGCGCGAATCGATGACGATGATGAAGCGGATAATTTTAAAGTCATCGCGCTAAGATATTTTAATGTCTATGGCAATGGCGAGTATTTCAAAGGCACAACGGCGTCAATGATTTTGCAACTTGCAGAGCAGATTAAGGCGCATAAAAAAGTGCGATTATTTGAGTTTGGTGAGCAAAAGAGGGACTTTGTGTATGTCAAAGATGTGATTCAAGCAAATATCAAGGCAATCGAAGCACAAAAAAGCGGAATCTACAATGTCGGCAGTGGCAAAGCGCGAAGTTTTAATGACATTATCGCTATTTTGAAAACGCATTTTGGGGAATTTGAAGTGGAATATATCAAAAATCCTTACACATTCTACCAAAATCACACAGAGGCGGACATTGAGCTAACCCAAAAAGATTTATTTTACGAACCTAGATATTGCTTAGAAGACGGCATTAGCGACTATATTGAGACGCTAAAAGGGCTTTAATGCCACGCATTCTAATCATCGGCGATTTAATGCTAGACCACTATGTGTGGGGCAGTGTGGAGCGCATATCGCCCGAAGCCCCCGTGCAAATCCTAAAAATCACGCGTGAAAATAATCGACTTGGTGGTGCTAGTAATGTCGCGCTAAATCTCATCGCACTTGGCGCAAAGGCGCATATTTGTGGCATTGTAGGCGATGATATGGACGGCAAAAATATTATCAATCTTTTAGATTCGGCAGAAATCAACCGCGATTTGCTTTGCGTAAAAAGCGATTTTCAAAGCATTAAAAAAACGCGATTCATCGCCTCCAATCAGCAAGTTTTGCGCGTGGATAGGGAAAGCGTAGAAATGTCGCTAGATTCGCAGGTTTTGGCGCGAATCGGCGAATCTATTAGCGAATTTAGCGCGATTATTTTATCGGATTACGGCAAAGGTGCGCTTGGCGTGGAATTTACAAAGGCAATCATCGCTTTGGCAAATGACAAAAAAATTCCCATTCTTTGCGACCCTAAGGGCGATGATTACAGCAAATACGCTAATGCCACGCTTTTAACGCCAAATCGCAAAGAAGCGCAAATCGCCACAAATATCCGCATAGATTCGAGCGATTCGCTACTATCCGCGCTAAAAAAGCTAAAAAATGACTATAATCTAACCTACGCGCTAATCACGCTTAGCGAGGACGGAATGGCGATTTATGATAGCAAAATCACGCAAATTCCCACACTCGCCAAAGAAGTCTATGATGTAACGGGCGCGGGAGATACGGTGATTTCCGCCCTTGCCTTTGGGCTTTGCAACGGAATGGATATTTATGAAAGTGCGAAGTTTGCAAATGCCGCTGCCGCTGTGGTGGTAGGCAAAATCGGCTCGGCACAAGCCACCTGTGCAGAGATTGCCGAGATAATGGACGATATGCACATCGATGAAATTGAGTTAATCGCGGACTTAAAGCGCAATGGCAAAAAAATCGTATTTACGAATGGTTGCTTTGACATTCTGCACTTTGGGCATATTAGCTATCTACGCGAGGCAAAAAGCTATGGCGATATTTTGGTGGTGGGGCTAAATTCTAATGAATCTGTGAGGCGATTAAAGGGCGATTCGCGCCCTATTAACGATGAATCCGACAGGGCGCAGATTTTAAAAGAGCTTGAATGCGTGGATTTTGTGATTATCTTTGATGAGGATACGCCACTAAATTTGATTAAGCAGATTAAACCAGATATTTTGGTAAAAGGCGCGGATTATAAAGGCAAGGAAGTCGTAGGCAGTGAGATTGTAAGCGATGTGCGATTGGTAGATTTTGTGGAAGGCAAAAGCACAAGCGAAATTGTTAAAAAAATAAAAGGAGATTCAAAATGAATGATTTAATACAAGGCGAGTTTTTCTCGCATATTGACACCGCACAGGCGACATTAAAGGGCATAGTGGGCGACATTGACAAGGCAAGTAAGATGATGATAAATGCGCTAAAAAGTGGCAATAAGATTATGACTTGCGGGAATGGCGGTAGCGCGGCGGATTCGCAACATTTCGCAGCCGAACTAAGTGGGCGATACTTGGAGGATAGGGACGGATTAGCGTGTGTGGCACTCACTACTGACACCTCCGCGCTCACGGCTATCGGCAATGACTTTGGATTCGAGTTTATATTTTCGCGCCAAGTGGAGGCTTTGGCAAAGAGTGGGGATATTTTATTAGCGATTTCCACCAGCGGAAACTCGCAAAATATCATCAAAGCCATTGACACCGCCAAAAGCAAAGGTTGTAAGACGATAGGAGTAAGCGGAAAAGACGGAGGGAAAATGAATGATTGCGTGGATTTGAATATTGTGATTCCAAGCAGTTCGACACCAAGGATACAGGAAATGCACTTGCTAATAGAACATATAATATGTAACCTAATCGAAAGAGAGCTTAAATGATGGGCAATTCGCCTTTAGAATTGCATTCCGCAGATTCGGCAAATTTCGGGCATTCGCAGACCATTAGTCTAGTCTCACGCCCAAAATTTGCCGAAAGCTACGAAAGCCAAACCGAAAATCATTCCGTTGTCGTGGCTTTGCCACGAATCTACGAATCCAAGCGCGAATCTATAATATTCCGTCATTGCGAGGCGAATCATAGATTCGCCGAAGCAATCCAAAAAAATAATATAGATTGCCACGAATCGGCGTTGCCAAATCTTGCACTGACATTTGTAAAAACACACAATCTTCCACAAAGGCTAAACCTTGCTT
>JBNMHH010000189.1:0-4127 GCA_050872665.1 Helicobacteraceae bacterium | reverse complement strand
GTCTATAAAGGCGTGGAAATCGAAGTCAAAGGCAAACCATTTGAAGTGCTAACGCACCTTGCAAAGCACCGCGACCAAATCGTAAGCAAAGAGCAACTTTTGGACGCTATATGGGAAGAGCCAGAGCTTGTTACGCCAAATGTGATTGAAGTGGCAATCAACCAAATCCGCCAAAAGATGGATAAGCCATTGCGAATCTCTACGATTGAGACGGTGCGCAGGAGAGGATATAGATTCTGCTATCCAAAACCAGCAGGGAGCGAGTAAAAAGCGTGTTTGGCTTTTTGCGTGGATACAATTTGTTCTTGGGTGCATTTTTCGCACTTGTAGAAATTTTTGGGAATCAACAGACTCCAAGTCTAGTTTTATCCCAAAAATTTCTACAAATACAAAACCTCCACCGCAATTACTTCGATTGCGCTAAAGCGAATCTGCTACAAATTATGCAAATCTATAATATTTCGTCATACTGAGCGTAGCGAAGTATCCATTTTGGCGATTCGTGAATCGCTTACAAATCTCTAACTTTAAATGAAGCTATCCAAAAAATCAAAAGTTTTTGCTTCGTTTTGCTTTCGCAAAAAGTAGAGTCCCCCCCCCCCTTAACTTTACAGACTCTAATCCGCCAAGTATGGCAGATTTGTGGAATCTAATTAAAAATCAAATATCCATTTTTCACTTTTTCTACAAAAATTCACAAATTTTCATAAAAGATTCATAATTTGCATACATTTTCATAAGATTTGTGGTAGAATTGCGCCTTGCGTTTTACGCAAAATTTATTACAAAACAAAGGAGAATCATAATGATTTCACAGCACAATGCCATAAATTTTTGGCAAAGCATTCGGCGAGTTATGGTTGCGCTTTTTGCGGTATCCATACTCTTTGGCACATTAGGCGCAGCACCTGCAAAGGACGCAAAGAAAGATAAATCCACAAAGACTACCACTAGAAGTGCTTGGTGGGGGGGGTCAGATTGAAGTTGCCGAAGGCTGGTGGGAAACTAGCTCAAAGGACAAGCAAGGTGGATTTATAGGCGCAGAGATTGGACTTGGCGAAACTTCAGTATATCTACAAGGCGGCTATTCAGGCACAGGTATTTCCCCAAATATCAATATATTTGGTGGCTATCAATGGTATTTTACGGACTATCCATACTTTCATTTAGGACTACGACTTAGAGGACATTTAGGCTATTCATATCACGGCGCAGATGTTTCTTATTACTCTTGGAGCACTCCACATTCCGTTTCGGCACATTCACTGCAAGGTGGTGTAGAACCAGCATTTATATGGGACTTTTGGGATTATAAAAAGCACACTTTGGGGTGGTACTTTACGCCCATAGGTTTTGAAATCGCTGGATTTTTTGGTAGCGTAACTCCATCGGGTTCGGCAGAAAGCATTGATTTGACTTCTTATACAAAATTTATTTGGCTAGTTAGCTCAGGTGTACATTACTACTACAATAATAAACATTTGGTATTTTTGGGATATAGGTATCGCAGAGTATTTGGTGGCTACTCACAAAGCACTTCTACGACTTTGGGATTTGTAGTGCAACCTTGGCATAGCTTTGTCGTAGGCTATGCCTATAAATTTTAGCCACTTTAAAGGATAGATGATGAAAAATTTATTATTAGTAGCGTTAATGCTAATGTTATCCGCAGAGTGTGCTTTAGCTAAAAAGGGCGATTCAAGCAAGGCGACAAAGGCACAATCCGCCAAAGTCGAATTGACCGAATCTACCGCGAATCCTAATGCCGAGCAAGGCAGTAGCCTTTGGTCTGTCAGCGCAGATGAAAAATCTGGCGGATTTTTGGGATTTGAGGTTGGTGCAGGTAATGCTAATGTAAGATTCGGCAAAGATATGGGGACATTCAGCGCAAATAGTTTTGTTACATATTACAACCTAATCTTTGGCTATCAATATTATTTCTTAGATGTGCCTTGGGCGCATTTGGGATTTCGCATTGGTGCGAATCTAGGAAATAGCACACATTGGATGTCGCATAAAATTACCGATAGCAATGATTCGAGCAAATATATTAAGTTTAGCACAGGTGGCTTTCTGTATGGAGCAGAATTGGGCTTTATGTGGGATTTTATAGATTCGGCGAAACATACTTTTGGAATTTATATCGCGCCTTTAGGATTTGAGGGCAATATAACAAGTGGCACTAGGATAGACCAAGACTATCCAGCATTCTCTAAGCGAACTAATTTAAAAAGCAATATGGAAATAAGTTACAATCTTAGCGCGGGATTACAGCTTATGTATAAGCACCACCATTTGATACTTTTTACATATAGATATTTGCATCAAAAAGGTAAAATATCCAAAGGCACGGCAGATATTTATGACAAGCCCGGTGTAAGCGCGACTATGAAGCATAGCGGACTTTTTAGTTATGCGTATAAATTCTAGTGGATTGCCGTTATATTTGCATTAGCTATGAATTTGGGCGGTGGGAGGGAATAAATTTTCATAAATTACCTCCGCCCCTAGCCCATTAGGGCAGGGGGAATTTTGGATTGCTTTATTATGATGGTGGATTTTAAAGCAATTCACAAAAAACGCCAAAGCAACCGAGATTTGTCTTGCGAATATTAAAATATTTCGTCATTGCGAAGCGGTTTTAGCGAATCGCCGAAGCAAACCAAGCAAGATAAATTAAACTAAATGGATTGCTTCGTCAGCTTCGCTTCCTCGCAATGACAAAGTGGCAGATTCTTCGTCATTGCGAGGCGATTTTAGAGAATTGCCGAAGTAATCCAAACAAAATATTAAGCCAAATAGATTGCTTCGTGCTACAAGTAGCACTCGCAATGATAGGATAAAAAAGTCGTCATTGCGAGACTTGCCTTTAGACAAGGCGAAGCAATCCAAAAGCACAAATAAATCTATAAACCATAATGCTGTAAAATGAATCTAATAGATTGCTTCGTTTGTTGCACTCACTCGCAATGACTATGTAAGGGGGGGGGCGAATCTATATTAAATTTTGCTACTTGAATCTACCTCAAAGTTTTGGCAAAAAATGCGTCCATATCAATCGATTCGCCATCGATTTGCTTATACATAAGATAATTTGCCATTACGCTAAATCCATAAAAGCGACTTTCTTCATAGGGGATAAATTCCATACTTAGCCACGGGTCTAGCGGATTTTTCGCGTTGAAATTTTTGGCGTCCTTTAAAAAACCGCGTATAAAAGTCGGTCCGCCGTTATATGCGTAGCTCACAAACAGCGGGTGGGCGAACTCTTTTTTCAAATGCGCCAAATAATAATCCCCGAATCGTAGCGCGATTCTCGGGTCAAACATACTCTCATAAGTGATATTTTCAACCTTCAACGCTTTGGCGAAATTCTCCACATTAAAAGGCATAATCTGCATCATTCCAAGCGCGTAAGAGCGCGAAATTACGGACGGGATAAACGCGCTTTCTTGCCTAGCCACCGCATATACAAGGTTTTCATCATCAAAAGTCAAATTATCCTTATATGGCTTTACAAAGAAACTTTTTTGAAAATTAAAATAGCGATTCAGCGTGAAAACCAAATGTGGCACACTCTCTTTGTGGTAGAGCAATTTTGCGACTTTGACAAGCGACTCTTTATTTTGAATATCTATGATTTCGCTACGCATTTTTTGCCACGCAAATGGGTCGCTTATGTCAAAAGGCGCATTTGCTTTTTGGGCGATTTCTTTAAAAATCTCGTTATTTTCGTCAATTATGTAGTATTTTGGCTTTACGCCTAGCTTTTGAACCGCATAAAGCGAGTAGAGATTAAAATGTGTGCTTTCGGCTAAGAGATTTAAAAATTCATCGCTTTTTGCCCTATCCTTTAGCACTTCGTTGATTTTATAAAGCCAAAATAGCGACTTATCACGCATTAGCTTAAAACTCGCATTATCCGCGGACTGCTGAAAATACGCTAACGCCTTTTTTTTGCTACCATTTTCCAACTCATTTAGCCCAAGCGCGAACGCACTCCAATCATTCACACCCACAATATTTTCACGCAGTAGCGCACGAGTGAATTTTGGATATTTTTTGCTGATGATTAGATGATAGAGCGATTTGTCAAAATTTTTATTTGAGAGATTTTTTAGATTTTT
>JBNMHH010000188.1:0-4138 GCA_050872665.1 Helicobacteraceae bacterium | reverse complement strand
CTGAAACGCGGGATTTTTTATCCACACCAAGCAATGTGATAGGATTTTTAGTGTGGGTGAAATACTGCCTTAAAACTACCGCCTCGCTGTAATTTTGCGCGATTTTTGCTAAAAGCTCATCATCGCTTAAAATGCTAGGCGATTCGTATGTCGGCGCACCATTTGTGCAATCAATGCCTAGCTTCCCGCCGTGCGCGAATTTGGGCGATGAGTGGTCAAGCGCATCGCAGATTCCGTGTGAGATAAAAAGTGCGTTAATGTCAAAATTATTTAGGATAAATTCCGTGATTCCGTTGTGATTTGTCAGCTCTGGCGCGTATTGTGGGACAAAAATGGCGTGTTTGACAAAGCTCATCTGCCCCATAGCCCAAAATCCGTGCATTATTTGCTGTGCGTGTGAGGGGTATTTGGGCGCGATTTTTGCCAAAATGAGATTGTGAAAAACACCATTTTCAGGCATATAATAATCCACAAGCGCGGGGCTTGTAGTCTGCAAAAGTGGCAAAAAGATTCGCTCAGTGGCATAGCCCAAATATTTGTCCTCCAAAGGTGGCTTACCCACGACAGCCCCCAAATACACGGGATTTTGTGAAAGCAAAATATTTTCCACTTCCATCACAGGATATTTTTCAATAGGCGTGTAATAGCCCGTGTGGTCGCCAAATGGTCCCTCATCACGCATATCATTGGGGTCGATAAAGCCCTCTATCACTATGTCGCAATCGCTAGGGACAAAAATGTCATTTGAGACGCATTTGCGTAAATTAGGGCGAATCTTTCGGACAAATCCATACAGCATTAGCTCATAAATGCCGAGTGGCAGTGGAGCTTGGGCGCACCAAGTATATAGCGGGTCGCCTCCGATTCCCACAGCGACGGGCATTTTTTGCCCAGCTTTTCTATACTGCTCTACAAAAATCATCGAATCTTTGTGGATTTGAAAGTGCATTCCCAAGTGATTTTTATCATAAACTTGCAGTCGATACATTCCTAAATTTTTCATCGCACCATCAATGCTATGTGTGTAAATCTGCCCTGCGGTGATGAATCTCCCGCCGTCATTTTCCCAAGTTTTTAGAATGGGGAGCGCAAACAAATCCACCTCATTTTTTGGGATAATCTTATGCCATTTGGAGCGGACAATTTTAGGGCGCAAAAAGCGCAAACTGCCAAAAAGGCGGATTTTAGAGAGAATCTCACGCAATTTTTTTGGCGCAGTCAGGCGCGTAAAATCGCTGATATTTTGCGAAATCGCTTCGGCATTTATGCCTAAAAGCTCCAATCTTTTAAAAGAACCAAAAATATTCATAAATACAGGAATTTTGAATTTTGTATCTGTGCGTTTGCAGATAGGATTCGTAAAAAGCAACGCCTTTGAATCGCTCTTTTTTACCTCGATATAGGCGATATGTGGGATTTCTAGCTCAATATCTAGTGGCTCATCGATGATTTTTAACTCGCCGTTTTCTTGTAGTAATTTAATAGTTTTTTGCATATTATGCCTTTCAAAAATCCGTATTTTAAAATCATATTATAGTATAGATTTTGCATTATTATGATAGAATCGCCGATTTTAGAGGTTAAACACAAATTAAACAAAGGAGAAACAATGAGCAATTTAGGCAAACTAATCGTGCTAGGCGCGGTGGGCGTGGTAGGATACTACACTTTTATCAAAAAAGAGCCCATTCCTATCGTAAATGAGGCGACAAGCGCGACAAAAGGCATAATGCAAGAGGCAAACAAGGACTTTGTCGACCATAAAGTCGGTAGCGAAAAGGAATATATGGATAGAAATGCCACCGTGCTACAAGATGACCCGTCAATGAGGGCGATTACGAAAAATCAGGGGCAATGAAAATAAATTTGTCTTTGGGTATGCAATTTCGCACTTGTGAAAAATTTTGGGAATCAACAGACTCTAGTCTAGTTTTATCCCAAAATTTTTCACAAATACAAAAGCCACACCGCAAAATACTAGAATTTGATTCAAAGGCAAATGATTTGAGTGATATAAGCAATTCAAATGATTTAAAAAATTCCCCCTCCCTTGCGGAGGGGGCTAGGGGGTGGGTAAAATCCACAAGTGGCTTGAGTGTAAATAATGCACCCAAGAGCGAATTGCAAAAAGATAATACATTTTTTAAGAATGCCATTGCGCTTACAGGCGGAATTGCGAGTGGCAAAAGCACCGCTTGTAATATTTTAAAACTACACAGATACAGCATAATCGATACAGATTCAATCGCGCATAATGCTCTAGAACAAAGCAAAGATGAGGTTGTAGGCGCATTTGGCACTGAGATTTTGGAATGTGATTCAAATGATTCGAGTGCCGATTCACGCAAATCAAAAATCAATCGCAAAAAATTAGGCGCAATCGTTTTTAGTGATAAAGCAAAATTAGCGATATTAGAATCGATTTTGCACCCCAAAATCCGCGCTGAAGTCAAAAAACAAGCACAGAAATTAGAAGCGCAAAATATTTTATATTTCATCGACATTCCGCTATTTTTCGAGCTAAAAGCGCGTGGCAATGGCTATGAAATCCCACGCTCATTGCTAATCTACGCGCCAAAAGAGTTGCAATTGGCGCGAATGCAAAAGCGCGATAGTTTAAGTGCAAATGAGGCGCAAAATCGCCTATCAAATCAAATGGATATTGAGGCAAAAAGGCAAATGGCGGACTTTGTCATCGAAAATACGGGCAATATACGCGACTTGCAAAGCAAAATCGAGGCATTTTTAAAACAACTTAAATAAAAAATTTTAGCTAAAGCTGTGGCGGATTTATGTCAATCTCTGGTGCGGGTTTCCCTACGAAATAGCCCTGTGCGTAGTCGATACCCATTTCTTTGACGACTTCATAAATCTCTTTAGAGCAAACAAATTCCGCAATCGTCTTAATCCCTAAATCTTTGGCAAATTGCACAATGGTTTTTACGATGATTTGCGCGTTTTTGTCTTTGTCAATATTTTTGATTAACGAGCCATCAATTTTAAGATAATCGATTTGTAGCTTCATCAAAATCGAAAAGTTAGAATACCCGCTACCAAAGTCATCTAGCGCGATTTTCACGCCGATTTCTTTAATCCGCGCGATAAAGTGATTCACACTCTCAAAGCCCTCCACGCTCTCTTGCTCTGTGATTTCCGCTACCACGCGCCCTTCGACTTTATAATAGGCGATTCGCTCCATAAACCACATTAAAAAATCTGGCGAATTCATATCTTCAAGCGCGAGATTCACCGAAAATACGCAGTCTTTATGGAGTGCGAGTTGCATAAATGCCGATTCAATCATAAGGCGCGAGAGTTTTGAATATGAGCTAGAGCGTTTTGACACTTCCAAAAATAGCCCGGGCAAAATAATGTGTCCATCTTTGTCTTTGATTCGCATCAACGCTTCAAATTTGACTTTATCCTCTGCGCTTGATTCGGGTTGAATCCCATAAATCTTTTGAAAATATGGTATCACATCTTTATTTTTCAACGCTTGATAGACGATTTCGGTGTATTGAATGTTGTTTTTAAAGACATTTAAAATAGGCAAATTGCGATTATAAACGACAATGGGATTTTTGTATTCCTTTGCGTGGTGGAGTGCCATAATGGCATTTACCATACTATACCTTGCACTTTCATAGGAAAACGCCACGCCAATAGTCGCAGAAATATTTAGATATGTGTAGTTATCAATCAAAATCTCTTTTTTACCCAAATAATCCAAAAATCCCTCTAACTTTTGGATAAAAACGCTTCTATCCGTGCAGTTCGTCCATAAAATCGCAAAATCATCGCCGTGAATCCTATATAATAAATAATTTTCGTTTTTAAAGTAGCTCTTTAGCACCTGCGCCACCGAGTATAAAATATCATCGGCGAGTTTTACGCCATAAAAGCTATTGATTTCTTTAAAATTGCTTAAGTTTAGCACGGCGATAACATGATTTGGATATTGCTCTAAATCTTGGCGCAAAATGATACTCGTGCGTAGCCCTGTGAGCTGGTCGGTGGTGATTTTGGAGTTTAGCTGGTAGATTTGATTTGCGATATTATTGTGAAAATATTTAGATAGCTCAGAGACTTCTTTGGGGCTTTTTATGATTCGCTGTGCCCAGCTTTGAAAGCCAAATTT
>JBNMHH010000187.1:0-4172 GCA_050872665.1 Helicobacteraceae bacterium | reverse complement strand
TGGCACTTCGCTCCAGCAAACGCCCTTAAAATCGCACTCATAAGGGCAATCACACTGCGCACCTATCGCTATGTTTGGCGCGTTTGTGCTGTCTTCTAGAATCTTCTCAAACTCACACAGATTTTGCTCTACTTCGCTTTGCTTCTCAAGCACGACTTGCAGGCAATCGATTTTAGCAAATAGCTTTTCCACTTCAAGCGCACCTTTGCGCGTATATGAGCTATCGATATGCACGAGATTTGCGCCCACCACATTTTGTCCCGCACCCTTTAGCACGAAATATTGCACCGCCAAATCATCGATATGCACGCCCTTTAGCCCCGTGCTGCTTTTGACTTCGTTGATAATTACGCCTTGCGGGGTGAGCTGCAAAATATCCACCATTACTAGCACCCCATTATGCGCGAATGTCGCCTCTGCGATACAATCCACGCCACTTTTTATTAGCTCTTTTGTTTTTGCGATTTTCGCGCCAAAATCCCCCTCGCCAAAGGCGATTTTATCCTTGCAGTTAAATAACTCTAGCGCAAGTTTTCCCACTTCATTGCCACTTTGGAATCGCGCTAGTTGCGAATCTGTGGGCGTGTCTTGCGATTCACGCTTATATTTATATAGCCAAAGCGACTTCTCACACTGAATCCCGCGCAAATATTGGGACTTTGATAAAAACATTTTGAATACACCTTTGATAAAAATTTTTAAGTAAATTATAGCACAAATCATCGTGCTTCATTACGCGCTAGGCGCAGTGCCTAGCTAAAAATCATCGTGGGGATTTATAGATTTTAGTTTGCAGGTTTTTCGTTTTCTTTAGTGGCTTTTGCACTCTCTTTGCCTAAATCTTGTTTGCGCAATTCTTTGATTCGCGCTGCTTTGCCTTTTCTATCACGCAAATAGTAGAGTTTTGCTCGGCGCACACTGCCTTTTCGCACGACTTCTATAGAATCTAGTCCCTCGCTATAAAGCGGAAATGTTTTTTCCACGCCGACATTATTCGCGCCGATTTTGCGCACTCTAAAACTTTTATTCACACCACCGCCACGCACCGCGATACAAACGCCCTCAAAATACTGAATCCTGCTCTTATCGCCTTCTTTAATCGTAATGCCGACTTTGAGCGTGTCTCCCGCCCTAAACTGCGGAACTTTTTTATCCTTAATCTGCGTCTTTTCAAACGCCTCGATATATCGATTTTGCATTGTTATGTCCTTTTATACAAGTCTGGACGAAAATATTTCGTCTTTGCCATTGCTAATTTATGTTTAAAAGTGCGAATTTTACTATGATTTCCCTTTAGATAATCTAAAGGAATGCTTAAATTTGCAATATTTTTTTCATTATTCATATTTTTTGTGAAAATCGGGGACTCTAAAAGGTTATTTTCAAAACTCTCCCCTTGCAAAGATTCGGCATTGCCCACCACACGCGGAATCTGCCGTGATATGCAATCACACAGCACCAAAGAGGCAATCTCACCGCCTGTCAAAATATAATCGCCGATACAAAACACCTCATCGACAAACGCCTCAATCACGCGCTCATCTACGCCCTCATACCGCCCACAAATGAAAATTATGTGGCTTTGATTTTGCGCCAAACGCTTTGCGTCATATTGACAAAATGGCTTTGCCACAGGCGTAAGATAGACTGTGTGGCTTTGTGGCGTGGCAATTTGGCGCAACGCAGATTCCAAAATATCCGCGCATATCACAAGCCCCGCACCACCACTTGCTTGGTAATTATCGACTTTTTTGTGCTTATCGGTGCTAAATTCGCGAAAATCTATGACTTCCACTTCAATTAGTCCCGAATCTAGTGCGCGTTTTAAAATCGAATCGCTAAAATATCCCCAAATTAGGCTAGGAAAAAGGCTTAAGAATGTGAATTTCACAGCTTTAAGATTCCTCTAAAATGCCTAGCGAATCACGCACAAAAATTATGCCTTTTGTTTCATCGGTGCGTTTTTTGGGCTTCATTTTTTCGACTTGCAAAATATAGCGCGGAATGTAGGGCAGGTAAAATTTCTTTGCCTTTATGTGCGGATATTTTGCCAAAATCGCTGGATTTGTCGCAACTAGCAGGTAATCCACGCTTCCGATTCGCTCTATGTCGCTAACTGCGCCCATAATCTCGCCATTATCCACCACACTCATTCCTACAATCTCAAACCAAAAATGCTCATTTTCGCCTAAATGGCAGTATTTTTGCGTCAAAAACGCACTGCTATATAAAAACATAGAAGTGAGATTTTTGGCAGATTCCACGCTATTTATCTCATCAAAAAACGCGCTTTGTTTGTGTGGATTGAAAGATTTGAGTGTCAAAAAAAATGCACCCGATTCGCCCAAATCATTGCGCGAATCGTGTGAATTCTGCGAATCTAATGACGAATCGCATAAATCCCACGCCGAATCGCTTTTACACAAAAACACATTCCCTTGCGTGAAAATCTCACCAAAATCGCTATAAACTATAAGCCGAATCTCGCCCTTTAGCCCGATACTTTTGCCACATTTTGCCACCAAAATATCAAAGTCGCGCTTATCAATCTTATCAAAATCCGCCAAAAGTCATTTCGCCTCGACAACGATTTTACAGCTCATTCCGTCTTTTGCCTTACACGCCGATACTAGCGTTTTTATGGAGCTTATCATTTTGCCTTGTTTGCCTATCAGTCGCCCGACATCGGCGTTATCGGCGTAGATTGTGATATTGCGCATTTTGTGCGCCAAATCTATCACTTCTTTGACTTCGATTCGCTCGGGTTTCAAAGCGATTTTTTGCACATACGATTGAATAAAATCCTTTATCATCGCCAAAATCCGCTATTTTGTGATTTCCTTAACTCTATCGCTCATTTTCGCGCCCACTTTTACCCAATAATCAAGCCTTTCTTTATCGACTTTTTTAAAGTCTGGATTCAGTGGATTGTAAAAGCCGATAGATTCAATCCAGCCACCATCGCGCCTTTTTCTGCTATCTGTAACTACGATTTTGTAAAAGGGCTTTTTCTTTCGTCCTGCACGGGTTAATCTAATAACTGTCGCCATATTTTTTCCTTTAAAATTAAAATTAAAAATGAAATAATATCAAATTTATCTCATTTTGTTAAGGTTTGCACCTTGAATCATATTCATAATATTTTTTACGCCATTTGGCGAAGTCATTTGCTTCGCCATTTTCGCCGCTGTGTCAAACTGCTTTAGCGCACGATTTATATCGCTCACTTCAAGCCCAGCACCCAAAGCAATGCGCTTTCTGCGAGAGCCGTTTAAAATATCGGGGTTTTCGCGCTCTTTTGGCGTCATCGAGGCTACCATAGCTTTGATGATTTTAATCTCACGCGAATTATCAATATCGACATTTTTTAGCGCATCGCCCATCGCCCCAAGCCCCGGCATCATAGAGATTAGCGACTTCATCGAACCCATTTTTTTGATATTTTCAAGCTGAGAGAGAAAATCGCTAAAGGTAAAAGTGCCTTTTTTAATTTTTTTGGTGATGGCTTTTGCTTCCTTTTCATCGACAACGGCGGTGGTTTTTTCGATAAATCCTGCCACATCTCCCGCGCCCATAAGTCTGCTAGTAATTCTATCGGGCAGAAAAATATCCAAATCCGCCATTTTTTCGCCACTACCGATGAATCTAATAGGAACGCCGATTTGTTGCGCCACGGACAGCGCGATTCCGCCTTTTGAATCGCTATCAAATTTACTCAAAATCACGCCACTTAAGCCAATCTCTTGGTTAAATGTATCCGCGCTACGCACGGCGTCTTGCCCACTTAGGCTATCTAACACATAGAGCGTCTCATTGGCATTTACCGCGCTTTTTAGGGCTTGTAACTCACTCATCAAATCCTTATCAATCGCCAAACGCCCAGCCGTATCGATAATCACAACATCATAGAGCGAATCTGTGCCTAATTTTACGGAATCTTTGGCGATTTGGAGCGGAGTTATAGAATCTACTACCTTGTCATTCTGAGGGAGCGAAGCGACCGAAGAATCCACGAATCGCTTGTCGCTTTTTTTGGATTCTTCGCTTTCGCTTTGCGAAAGCTCAGAATGACGAAGTGAGGCAGATTCGCCCTCACTTTCCGCACCCGTCATTGCGAGATTCGGCATAGCCGAATCGTGGCAATCCATTCCATTAAAAAAATCCACCTCAAT
>JBNMHH010000186.1:0-4191 GCA_050872665.1 Helicobacteraceae bacterium | reverse complement strand
CTCACTTTTACATGGCTCATCGCCGCCAAATTATAAATCTCATCGGGTTGCACTTCTTGGATAATGCGCGTAAGATTCAGTGAATCTGTCAAATCGCCGTAATGCAGGAAAAAATGATTATTTTGCGTGTGATAATCTTGGTAAATATGGTCGATTCTATCGGTATTAAAAAGCGATGCACGGCGTTTGATGCCGTGAATCTCATATCCCTTATTTAGCAAAAATTCCGCTAAATACGCGCCGTCCTGCCCTGTAATCCCTGTGATAAGTGCTTTTTTCACAATTTAACCCTTTTAGATTTAAATATTATAAAATCCCTAAAATGCAAGGGCTTTTAAAAGCCCATAAGATTCGCCTAAAAATCGCGCCTTATTGCCAAAAAGCGCGTTTTTGCCGAATCTAAAAAGCCAAATCTAAGCCACTAAATCTTATCTTTTAGTTTTAAATCTTTGATGATTTTTGCGTAGCGTTCAAAATCCGTGTTTTTGAGATATTTTAGCAGACTGCGTCTTTGCCCGACTAATTTTAGCATTCCAAGCCTACTTGAATGGTCTTTTTTATTTGCCCGTAAATGCTCTGTGAGGCTAACTATCCGCTCTGTCAAAAGTGCGATTTGCACTTCGCTTGAGCCTGTATCATTGCCACTGCGCCCAAATTTTGAGATAATCTCTGCCTTTTTCGCCGAATCTAAAGCCATTTCTAACTCCTTGTGATTGGTATAAATTTAAAAGTGCGAATCCTACTATAAAATCCTTTAATTTTGCTTATGATTTTAAAAAAAATTACTGAAAATCCTCTACAAATCCAAATAAAATGAACTTTAAAATTATTTTTTATACAATTCCGCATTTTTTGCCTTAAAAAAAGCGCAAAGTTAAATCAAAAAAGGCGCGAAGTCGAATCGCAAAAAGCACGAATCTAAAAAAGTGCGGGAATCAAACCAAAAGAGGATAAAATGAAGCAAGTTTTAATCATCGCAGAGGGCAAAGTCGCTAAGATTTTTATCGAATTTTTGCTTGAAAAATACTATTCGCATAATTTTTACACCATTGTTACAAGCGATAGTGCGATTTTGAGCCTAAATTTCAAGCAAAATTTCAATCTCTTAAAGCTAGAGCCCACTTCGCCATTTTTCCTATCTCCGCTTATCAATCGCAATCTTTATAGCATTTTTGTCATTGTCCCAAATCCCACCAAATGCAACGAAGTTTGTCGCATTATTCGTGGGATTTCGGCTGAAATTCCTATCATTTTGTCCTGCAAACAAAAATCCACGCTTAGCCCCGCGTTGCAGGGCGATTTGAATGTGCATACGATTTCTATGGATTTTTTAGGCGCGAAAGCCCTAATCGAAAAAGTGCCAAATATCCCCATAATCGCGCGTGGATTCGGGCTAAATAGGGGCGAGATTATGCAAATAAATGTGCCTTTTGGTAGCTCATACACTTACATTAGCGTGGGTTCGATTTTGCAAAAAGGGTGGAGCATTGTCGGCATTTATCGCAAAAATAGCTTTTTGCAAGTCAAGCCCACAACGATTATTTTGCCAAATGACAGCATTTTGGCAGTCGGTGAGCCAAAGATTTTGGTAAAGATTCATAGGCGCATTAGTAGCAACAAAAATAGCTTTCCTGCGCCCTTTGGACGGGATATTTTCGCATATATCGATTTTCGCGCGTGTGATAGAGATGAAGTGCAAAATATTATCGCTGATTCGCTGTGGCTACACAAAAAAATCAAAAATGATAATTTAGTCATAAATATTTTAAATCCCAGCGACACAAGGACGCTAAATGAGATAAAAAGCCTAGCGCGGGAGGATATTGGCGTAGTTGTGGATTATGATAAAAAAAGTGTGGTAGAAAAAATCGCCCAAGATTCGGCTAAAAAAATGGGCTTAATCATCGCGCCACGCGGAATCTTTAGCGATTCAAAAAATCGCAAGATTTTATACAAAGCAAATCGCCCCATTCTAAAAGTCGGCAAAACCACGCGCCTAAGCGAAGTTAGCGATTCGCTAGTGATTGCAAATGCTTTGGCAAATGCGCCACACACGCAAAATATCGCCTATACGATTGTGGATATTAGCTCACAGCTGAATTTGCAAATCCGCCTTTATGAGTTTGAAATGGACGGCGAATATGACGAGGCTTTGGGCACTTATTATCGCAATTTAGGGCGAATCTTTAATAAAAAAGTCGATATTATCCGCACTCACGCTAAAAATCCGCTTTTTTGGCTACACAATAAAAGCGTTTTGCAATTTATTCCGCTAGAGATTTCGCTGCTAAAGGGCGCGATGCGGTGGCTTTTGGATAAAAATTCAAATTATTTATCGCTTTTTATTCACAAAAATCCACAAATTTTGCTACCGATATAATTTTTATGAAAAAAACTATAAAATACGAGCCAAATTTTTTAGCAAAGAAGCATCTATGAAAGACTTACACATTGACTTAAAAGAGCGCAGTTATGCGGTGCATTTCGGTGATGACTTTGAGATTAGCGGATATAAAAAAGTGCTAGTTGTATCAAACCCCAAAGTTTTTGCACTGCACGGCGCGAATCTACTATCTAAAATCAAAGCCGATTCGGTATTTGTGGCGACTATAAAAGACGGCGAAAAATATAAAAATTTCCAAAGCGTAAATGAGATTTTAGAAAACGCATTTATCCATAAGCTAGACAGAAAGTCGCTCATCATCGGCTTTGGCGGGGGCGTGATTACGGATATGGCTGGATTTGCGGCGGGGATTTTTGAGCGAGGGATTGATTTTATAAATATTCCCACCACGCTTTTGGCGCAAGTTGATGCAAGTGTGGGCGGGAAAACAGGCGTAAATAACGCCTTTGGCAAAAATCTAATCGGGCTTTTTCATCAGCCCAAAGCTGTTTTTATAAATAGCGCGTATTTGGATTCGCTGCCTTTGCGTGAGCTAAAAGCGGGAATTGCGGAGATTATAAAAATCGCCGTGTGTTTTGATAAAGAATTTTTTGCGTGGTTAGAGGGTGCGAATCTGCTTGAATCTCGCGCGGATTTGGAAAATGCGATTTATAAGGCGGTAGCGATAAAGGCAAAAATTGTAACGCAAGATGAAAGAGAGGGCGGGATTCGCGCTGGGCTAAATTATGGGCATACTTTTGGGCATATTATCGAGCTTTTGGGGAATTACACAGAATTTTTGCACGGCGAGGCGGTTAGTTTAGGCATAATAAAGGCGAATGCTTTGGCGTTAAAATTAGGCGCAATTACGCAAGATGAGGCGAATCGCATTAAGGGTTTATTGCTAAAAAATGACTTGCCTACGCATTATGCGGTGCAAAATAAAGAGGATTTTTACGCAAAATTTTATTTGGATAAAAAAAGTCAAAATGACAATATCCGCTTTGTGATTCCAAATGGCATTGGTGCGATGAAAATCATCGAAAATATCGATAAAAACTTAATCTTAGAGATTTTATAAAGGGGCAAAATTTGCGCAAAATTTTATGGCTTTTAGTTTTTGTAAATGCGCTTTTTGGCGCGGATTTGGCGAGTTTAGATGCGCAAATCAAAAGCAATGCGTGGATTGTAAAATATAAAAATTACAACGAATACAACCAAGTCGTGCGAGAGACTCTGCGCCTTCAAAACAAACTTGACGCCCTAAAGCAAAGCGATTCAAAGGATTTAGCACAGATTGATTCGCTAGAGCAGCGAATCCACACGCTTCAAATGCAAGAGGAATTGCTTCGCAACTACAAAAACGAGCCTTACAAAGAGCTTATGCAAGACATTAGCGAGACGCCCAAAATCACAAATCCATTTTTGATTCAAAGCGGATATTCCTACATTAAAAATCTAAACGCGCAGTTAGCGACTATCGAATCAAATTATAATGACTTGCAAAATCTCTTAGCGATTTTGAACGAAAAAATTTCTCTTTTAAAGGATTCGCCCAAATCCCAAAACGAGCTAAAAGAGACGCAAAATATGGTCGCCGAGTTAGATTCGGCAAAAAAGATTTTAGAGCTTTATATGGATATTTTTAAGAAAAATGCAAATGACAATATCGCTAAAGTAAATGCCGCCGTAAAGGCGGAGGCGTTAAAATTGCTATATATCATCGGCGCGATTGCTATAATTTCCGCGCTATCTTTTATTATAAAATTTATTTTGAAAATCTACGCACAGCACGAGGAATCAAGTGG
>JBNMHH010000185.1:0-4206 GCA_050872665.1 Helicobacteraceae bacterium | reverse complement strand
TTGTAAGATTAAAAAGCGAAATCCTAACAAAAATTTCCAAAAAAATAAATTAAATGCGAATCTATCCCTACAACCCCAAATATTCCTTATCGCAAAAGCTATCCGCGTGGATATTACTATATGCCTTTTTAAGCGATATAAAAAAGTCCTTATTGTTCGCCTCAATCTCTCGCACCATAGCCTTTGCACTCTCCCGCGCAAAGGGCTTTTTGTCGCTTGGAAGCCAATTTATCGGGCAGTTGCAATCAGGGGCGATATAAATGTCGTTACTGTTGATAAAGTCGATAATCTGCCTCTCACGCACGAAAATCAGCGGTCGAATCACAAATAGCCCATTCCCCGCGCGATAAATGGGTGGCATAGAGCGCAAAGAGCCGTTGTAGCTGAAATTCATCACAAAACTCTCCGCCGCGTCATCTAAGTGGTGAGCCAAAGCGATTTTATTAAATCCGCCCTCTAACGCCTTGCTATACAGCGCACCGCGCCTCATTCTCGAGCAAAAAGAGCAATACGAGCTATTGGGGCGTTTCTTTTCCTCCAAAGCCTCAAAGATTTTCGTGCGATAGAGTTCGTAGGGAATCTCGTGCTTTGCGCAATAATCGATGATATACTCATACTCGCCACCGCGCCCATAGTCAATCGTAATTGCCTTAAACTCAAAGCCAAAGGGTGCGTGGGACTGCATTCGCTTTAGTAGCGTGGCAAGTAGTATTGAATCTTTGCCACCGCTTAAGCCCAAAAGCACTTTGTCTCCCTCTTTGATTAAGCCATACTCGGCATTTGTCCGCCCTACGGCACTTAAAATCTTTTTGCTTATCATTTTGAAAAATCCTTATAAAAAATTTGGTGCGATTAGATTCGGCGCGAATCTTATTGTGAATTTAGTGTGATTCAAGGCGAATCTAGCCTCGATTCAAGCCAAATTCAAAGCGATTCGCCCAAAAATCCTACTGCGCTCCCTTACTTTTTAAAAACTCTTTTATTTTATCATCTTTCGCCACACTTAGAGCCGTATTGCCTTCATTATCCTTAGCATTTATATTCGCGCCCATTTCTACTAGATATTTTATCACTTCATAACTTGCACCATTTTTTGAGGCAAGGATTAAAGCCGTGTTGCCTTTGTGATTGCGCACATTTATATCCACACCTTTTTCTACTAGAAATTTTATAGTCCCTATGCAACCTCCACTATACATTAAATGCCACATTAAAGCAGTCGTACCTTTATCATCTTTGGCATTCACATCTAAACCTTTTGATACGAGATACTCTATCTTATCCATAGTTGCATATTTATTTTTGGCATTTTTGGCTACGAAACGCTTTTGCTTATCTGTCATATCTGCACGGCAACTGTTTTGCGCAGCATACATTAAAGCATTTACACCTCTATGAAACGAATCGGCACTCGCCCACATATAACCTTTGGCATTTATATTTGCACCTACGGAGATGAGATATTCTATCGTTTCCACGGTTCTGCCACAAGTTTCGCCATATTTAGCCATTCGTAATAAAATAGTTTCGCCACCACTATCAGCGTCATTTACTCTAGCACCTACGGATATAAGATATTTTATTGTTTCTAACTTCCTAGCAAACATTAAGATACTTTCGCCAGAGGAATCTTTAGCATTCACATTCGCGCCTTTGCTTACTAGATATTTTACTAATTCTACATTATTAGCGAATATTAAGGCTTGTATTAAAACATCTTCTCTGCCTTTAATGCGAATATTTGCGCCTTTGGAGATGAGATATTTTACTACTTCTAACTGCCCATTCCCTGCAGCAGTCTTTAAAGCAGTCCAATAATGTTTGCTTGTATAATTCACATTCGCGCCTTTGCTTACTAGATATTTTACTATTTCTAATTGCCCATCTCGTGCGGCAAACATTAAAGCAGTCCCACCATTATCAGATTTAGCATTTATATCCGCGCCATTTGCTACGAGATATTTTACAATATCTAAATATCCAAAATGCGAAACATCTGCAAAAGGAGTGTTAAAATATTTAATGCAACTCTCTTGTGTGCGGCGATATTCCCAAAAATCATAGTAAATATATTTGTATGCCTTTATGCCTTTAGATTCTAAATATTCTCTTGTTTTGTTACTAATACTCACAGCATTCATTAAAACGGTGAATCCATATTCATCTCTAGCATTGACATTTGCGCCTTTGGCTACAAGCGACTTGACTTTGTTTAAATCGCCCATTCCCGCCGCCTCTATCAACGCCTTATCATAACTATTTGCATAAATCCCTTGAATCATTAGCGCACTTAGCGCAAAAAATCGAAGTATTTTCATTTAAAGCCCCCTTTTTGATTTGAAATTTTAAGTCGCATTTTAGCGTAAAAATTGTTTTGATTCGTGCGATTCGCCTAAAGATTCGCACGATTCGCGCTTTTATTTAACCGCAAAAATAATATCAGCTAGTGCCTTATATTGCTTTTGATTAAATTCAAACTCAATAATATTTTTCAAAAAATTTTTCCTATCAAAGCTATTTAAATAACTTAAAATCTTTGGCTTAAGTAGCTTAAAATTCCTTTTTAGTTTCCACGCTAGTGCAAAGTCATCTAAATCAATCAGCACGATAAAAATCCTATTTTCCGAGCCAAACCTCATCTCTCCTTGATTTTCATAAAGCCACTTAATTAGTGTATGCTTATTTGCTATCGTTGCTTGTATGATTTCTGTATTTTGCTTTTTGATTTGATTAAGCTGTGAAATCGCCCACTTATTATCAGAATCTAAAATTTGTTGCGTGATTTGATACTTGATAATATTCTCTTTGCATTCTTTATCAAAAGCAAAGGCATAGATTTTTGCGATATTTTTCAGCAAAGTAAGTTCGTTTTTTAATCCTCTTATTTTTCGTTGCGCTTTCAAAAATTCTTTTGGAAAATAAGTGATTTTTAAATCAATAGGAATATTTTGAATGAAAAAATCTACACTTTTTATTTTGCCAACTGCTGATATGACTTTAGGGTGGGATTTAAAAATATGCTCGGTAAGTATTGTTGCCCAATTATTATACCAACTACTTAGCGTATAATTTTTTACATTTTGGGCTATATCGTTATCAAGTTTGTGCAAAATTTCGTCATATTTGTAAGTATCTTTTACAAAAGAAACAATTTGTTTATCTAGCGAATTATTAGAATCGCCACCCCAAGCAAAATAATCCATTTTATAAAGCTCAGATTCGATACGCCCAAAATCTTTTTCTAGCGCATTCATTTCATCTTTATTGTATTGTGATAGCACAAAATCTATTTGTTTTGTCGTTATTTTATTGCCCAAATCAAGATTATAAATTTCTTTGAATTTCTGCGCTTGAGTTTTTGAAGTGAGACTAAATTCTAGTTTTTGCTGCATAAAATCTAAGATTTCGCTTCTAATCAACGACTTGATTTTAAGCCATAAAATACCACTTTCGCACAGATTAAATTGATACAAATCCTGTGAGGCAAAAATCTTACTCCACTCCTCATAAGTTTTCATTTTTGCATTTCCTACTTAGCTCTTTGGGCTACAAACAAGCAATATTTCTTTACTACCCTTTACACTACCTTTCCCACCTACGCTATTTTGATATGATTTTTCTTTAATCTCTATATGTTTATATTGCCCTGCTAATTCTTTCATAATATCAATGCTTGGGAAACTTCTATCATTGTAGCTAATAATCCAATATGGTATCTGTGAGGCAGTATAAAATAGCTTTTCAAATGATGGCAATATGTCAGCTTTTGTGTCAAAGCCACTATATTTTTTGGGTGAATAACGCTTAGTGCCATTGATAAATTTTTTGTCTTTCCAATATTGCGTATATGTCTCAAGCAAATGATAAAATGCTTGATAATCAGCGTGGCTTCCGCAATATGGCGGGTCAAAGTAAATCAAATCCACCTTATCTTTTATTAAATCTACAAATTCAATCGCATCTAAATTGTAGCTTTTGTTGTCCTGCAAATTATCAAAAATACTATTATTATAAGGCTCAATGAGATTTAAAAATATGTTTTTTATAGGGCGAATAAGATTTGGGTTTCGCTTGATTCTATCCTCATTCTTTGCATAATTTAGCGCACTTGTATGAGCAAAATGTCCCATTGTTACCTTTCGCGTTATGCTTCGGTTGATAATGCTAAAAGCTAATGGTTGCTTTTCTTTTGGGAGTGATTCTATA
>JBNMHH010000184.1:0-4243 GCA_050872665.1 Helicobacteraceae bacterium | reverse complement strand
TCAAAAAACTTAAAAATAAAATTCGAGCCTTCCAAAAAGCGCAAAAATGACTTATCAAAGCCCAAATGCGACAAATCAGCGTTTGGCAAATCAATATTTTGGCGAAAATCCTGTATCACTTTCCACAAAAAAAGCGGACGCAGTTTTTTTGGTAGCTTTGCACCCTCGCAAATCGCCACTTCGCCAAAAAAATCGCTAATGCTTTTTACAGGCGGGAGAAAGGGCGCATTTTGACTTTTGCAAAAATTTAGCAACGCTCGGTGCGATGAAAAAACAAAGAGATTCATAGGTTATTTGCGATTGTTTGCGCCACGACTTCCTTGCTAAAGCCAAAGTGCTTAAATACCGCTTCGCCTTTGCCACTTTTCCCAAAGCTATCAATGCCGATGACAAAATCCGCGAATCTGTGCCATTCCAAACCGCGACTCGCTTCTAGCGCGAAAACTTTTGGATTAGATTCGAGCGAATCGCTTGAATCTTTTTGCGAATCGCTTGAATTTTGCCCTAAGATTTGCGCGATAAACGCGCTATCTTGGCGAATCAATAAATCAAAGCACGGCACAGAAACCACGCGAACGCTCACACCTTGCGCCTCTAAAATGTCCGCCGAATCTAAAGCTAAATGCACTTCGCTACCGCTAGATAAAATCACCGCTTTTTTATGCGAATCCGTGCGTGAATTTTGGCGCGAATCTTTGTGCGAATCTCTACTTGAATCATTATGCGAATCCCCACGCGAATCGCCAAAATCCCTCACAATATACGCGCCTTTGGCACAATCCATATTTGTTGATTCGAGTATGGGCAAATTTTGGCGCGATAACACAAACGCGCAAGGCGCGGTATTTTGGATAAGCGCGATTTTCCAGCACTGCGCATTTTCATTGCCGTCTGCTGGGCGAAAAACTAGCAGATTTGGCATAGCACGAAAATGGCTTAATTGCTCGATAGGCTGGTGCGTTGCGCCGTCCTCACCCACGCCAATCGAATCGTGCGTCCAAATATAAAACACGCGCAAACCACTCAAAGCGGCGATTCGCACACTTGGGCTCATATAATCGCTAAAGACAAAAAATGTCGCGCAAAACGGCGCAAAAAGCCCATAAGCCACGATTCCATTGCAAATCGCGCCCATAGAATGCTCTCTTATGCCAAAGTGCATATTCGCGCCACGCGGAAAATCGCCACTATTTTTAAGATTCGTGTTGTTTGATGGGGCTAAATCCGCACTTCCGCCGATGAATCCAGCGAAATTATCGGCGATTGTGTTCAAAATCGCCCCATTTGTTACGCGCGTGGCGACACCTTTGGGATAATCATTTTTGCTAAAATGCGGAAAATTTATCGCGCTAAAATTGGGGTGGGTAAGCGATTGTAGCAAGGATTTTTTAGTGGATTTTTGCAAGGTTTTTTGCCACATTTGATAGTGCATATCGCCCACTTCTATGGCACTCTCAAAGGCGATTTTGGCGTCTTTTGGAATGATAAATTCGCCACCTACAAACTCGCCACCGACTTGCTTTTTTGCCTTTGCTAAAAGTTCAGCTCCCAAAGGTGCGCCGTGCGATTTGTGGCTACCCTCTAAATCCAATGCGCCTTTTGCGATTTTGGTTTTGGCAATGATTAGCGTGGGTTTGGTGGCTTTTTTAGCGCGGTTAAACGCCGAATCGATTTGCTTAAAATTATGCCCATCGATTTCAATGACGCTAAATTTTTGCGCCAAAAAACGCGCTTTGATATTTTCATCAAAGGCGATTTTCGCGTTGCCCTCAATGGTGATATTGTTGCTATCATAAATAAAAATTAGATTATCTAGCCTATGCAAACCCGCCAAAGAACACGCCTCATAGCTTATGCCCTCCTGCAAATCGCCATCGCCACAAAAGCAATATACTTTGTGATTTATAAGATTTTTGCCAAGCAATTTTTGCGCGTATTTACTTGCAAGGGCAAATCCCACAGCATTTGCAACGCCCTGCCCCAGCGGTCCTGTGGTAATCTCTACGCCCTCACATAGCCCATACTCGGGGTGTCCCGCCGTCTTTGAATCGAGTTGCCTAAAATTTTTCAAATCCTCCAAACTCACGCTATAACCGCTTAAATGCAAAAAGCTATAAAGCAACGCACTCGCGTGTCCGCCGCTAAAAATGAGCCTATCGCGATTTATCCATTTGGGTTCTTTGGGGTTGTGAATGAGGTGCTTTGAGAGAATGGCAAGTATATCAGCTAGTCCCATAGCCACGCCGGGGTGTCCGCTATTTGCCCTTTGCACCATATCCGCGCTTAAAAATCGTAGCGTGTTTGACATTTTTTGCTCTAAATCCATTGTGATTCCTTTGTATTTTGGGGTTTTGCGACTTTTTTAAGCGCATAAATTAAAATCCAAATTTTAGCAAAAAATAGTAAAAAGATTTTACAAGATTTTAAATGCGCATTGCAGATTCGCGCAAAAGCAATCCACACGCCCCACCCGTCATTGCGAGGGCTTTGCCCGAAGCAATCCAAAAAACAAAAAATGGAAAATGGATTGCTTCGTATTCTGCGAATACTCGCAATGACGGAGAGGCTAGATTGCTACGAATCTACTACACAGATTCTTACAATGACGGAGAAAGTGGGCGAATCTTTGCCACACTTTGTCATTGAGAGACTTGCCTTTGGCAAGGCGAAGCAATCCACACCTATCGTCATACTGAGGGCTTTAGCCCGAAGTATCCACTTTGGCGAATCGTAAATCAATAGTGAATCACTCACTTTGATTAAGTGTGCGGTTTATTGTTTTACTTTTGGAACATCGATTCGCTATTTTTGTAAATTTGCTAGATTTGGATTCTTCGCGCTTCGCGCTCAGAATGACGAATGGGGGCGTATCATTGCAAAAGTTTTTGCTTCGTTTGGCTTTTGCAAAAAGTAGAATCCCCTTAACCCCCTAGACTCTAATCCACTAAACAAGGTTGTTTTGCTGTTTTTTTGGATTGCTTCGGGCAAAGCCCTCGCAATGACGATTCGATATTTGACAAAATCCGCATTAAATTATACAATTCGCGCTACAAAATCGCAAAAAATTGCGGATTCACAAGATTCGCAATTTTGGCGATTTGGTTCTTTCACAATTAGAATATGCGAAGTATTTTGGCGATAAAATCGGGGTTTTGCGAAACGAGCAACGAAGATAAGACTAATAGTCTATCGAGGAAGCGAGTTGAAGCAATCCACGATTTTAACCCAAAAGACAAAGCATATTTAGGGGCTGATTTGGCGTTCGACTAGATTATCGGGGCATAGATTGCATACCAGTTTGATAAATCTGTAAAATTATCACCTAAATTTAAACGCAAAAAACAGCGAACTAGCTCCAGCCTACGCAAGAGCTGCGTAGTCTTAACTCTATTTTTGGAGCGGGATTTTCGTAATTTCTAGCGGTTGCGGAAGTCTCTCATCTCTAGCTAGATGCGCTTTTATCGATATTTGGGGCGATTAAAAGCAAAGATTCACTCAAATTGCTTATGCGTGGGGCGAATCACAGCGCGTAAAAAGATTTTGATTCGGCTTTAAGTATGTCGAGGTCTATGGCTACATATTTTAGGACTGGGGTTCAATTCCCCACAGCTCCACCATTTCCTTCAAATCATCTTAACAAATTCATTTTTACAAATTTGCATTCAAATATATCTTTTTATGTTTTGCTGTATTTTAATATCAATTCTTAATATTTAAGCTAACTTTAAAAATCAAAATGCTACATTCATTTTTTAAGATTTGGCAAAAAAAATTTTTGACATTTCTTGTCAAAGTCTTAAAAAATCTCAACAAAAATTCAAAAAAAACGGAGCAAAATTATGGATATTCAAAATAGTTTCAATGTAAATGTTAGTAAGAGCGTTAGCGCAAAATTAAGGCGAATCTTTTTGGTGGCAATGCTACTGGGGGGGGCGCAGTGCCTTTAGCACAGCAGTTGAAAGCCGATGAGACTAGCTGGGCAAATCGCGTGGATTCGAGTGTGGATTCGAGCGATTTAAGCGATTCGCGGACAAATTCGCACGATTCGCACCACGATTCAGCCGATTCGAGTGCCGATTCGAGCGATTATGGCGATTCAGACACCGTTTATATTGGCGAGAGCGTCATTAGTGCAAGTGGCTATGAGCAAGATATTAAGGACGCTCCAGCGAGTATTAGCATTATCCCAAAAGAAGAGATTATGAGCCGTCCCATTCGCGATTTGGGCGATGCGGTGCAGGAT
>JBNMHH010000183.1:0-4277 GCA_050872665.1 Helicobacteraceae bacterium | reverse complement strand
GGGGGGGGGGAATCGCAGAATCTTGCTTAATTAAGCTAGATTCGACAGATTCACCACCATATAGGCATAATGTTGCAATTAGCAATACAAAGTATTTATTCATTATCCCCCTAAAAACTATCCGCGAATTGCACGATGATAAAAAATGACACCGCGCTTACAATCGCGCTCACAGGCACGGTGATAAGCCACGCTGCGACTATTTTCTTTATCGCACCGCGTTTGACTAGCTCATCTTGGACGCTCTTTTTAAGCACTTTTTTATCTTTTTTGCTAAAAGGCAGACTTTTTGTTTTTAGCTCTTTGATGATTTGCTGTTTGCGCTCGATAGTCGCCTTTTTAAAATCATCTAGGAATTTCTGCACCACTTGCGCGTCTCTGCCCTTGTGGGCTTGGATAATCTCTTGCTCCATTTTTTTGTAGTTGCTTTTTAGATGCTCTCTCAAAAAGCCGATACCAAAAATCGCGCCGATTGCGATATGTGTGGAGCTTACAGGCAATCCCAAAGCAGAAGCGATAAGCACCGTGATTGAGGCAGATAGCGCGATACAAAATGCGCGAATCTTATCTAACTCGGTGATTTCATTGCCCACGGTGCGGATTAGCTTTGGTCCATAAAGTGCCAAGCCGATTGAGATTCCAAAGCCACCTAGCACCATAATCCAAATCGGCACGGCGGATTTGCTCTCCATTACCACGCCACTAATGGCTTGATTGATTGCCGCAAGTGGTCCAATGGCGTTTGCCACATCGTTCGCGCCGTGTGCGAAGCTAAGAAGCGCGGCAGCAAAGATTAGCGGAAATGTGAAAAGCTCCCCGATTGAATCTTTGGTGTTATTTAGCAAATCTGCCTTTTTGGCTATTAGTGGCTTTGTGATGACAAAAATGGCGATTGCTAGGACAAGTGCGATGATAATTTGCGTGATGATATGCAGTGAAATTATCTTTGATAAGCCCTTTTGTAACAAATACAAAATAAAGCTCCACGACATTACAAAGATTAAAATCGGCACGACTTTTTTGGCGGCTTGTGGTTTGTCCTGCTTATAAGTTATGGTGCGTTTAATGATGATGAGAAACAATGCCGCGATTGCCCCGCCGATAGCAGGTGAGATAATCCAGCTAGAGGCGATTCCTAGTAAAACGCCCCAATGCACCACGCCAAAGCCACCTGCGGCGATTGATGAGCCAATTAGTCCGCCGACAACGGAATGCGTAGTAGATACAGGCGCACCGACAAAAGTGGCGAGATTGAGCCACAGCGCACTAGAAATAAGCGCGGCTAACATTACAGCGATAAAGATTTTCGTATCGCTAAACGCACTTTGGCTTACGATTCCAGAGCGAATCGTATCCACGACATCGCCACCTGCAATAATCGCGCCACCTGCTTCAAAAATCACAGCTATGATTATTGCCATAAACATAGTCATAGTTTTTGAGCCGACAGCGGGACCGACATTGTTTGCGACATCGTTTGCGCCGATATTCATCGCCATATACATACCAATGACAACGCTCACAATCAGCAAAATATTATTTGTTACATCGCTAAAGATTATCGCAATAAGCGAAGCGATAAACATAAATACAAGCACGATACCGATTTTGCGCAAATCCTTCATACCGAAATATGTGGCTTTTTCAATTTGTGTGATATTTTTTATATCCATTTTTGTTTCCCCGAAATATAGAAGTTTATATAAAAATGCAACTAAATTATAACACAAATCGTAAAAGATTCTCTTAAATTAAGCGATTTTCGCGCTTTTTTGTAAAGTTTTTTGACATTTTTGGGCATTTTTATCACAAAATATAACATAAAATCACGCAATCACGCAAAATTTTAGCTTTGAATCTTTAGTGAATCTAGCAAATACATTTTATTTTTTTGCAAAATTAAGCTAAAATCGCACTTAATTTTTATTTTATTTCGAGGGCGGAATGAATCTTGTCGGCTTTTATAGACCAATCGCGCTATTTCTCACGCTAAATGTGATTTTTGGCATATATTTATTTAGTGTAGATTTGCTTAGCGGAATCTTACTTATTGCCTTTAGTATTTGCGCATTTATCGTCTATAAAAGTGGGAATCGCCACACTTTTATAAATGTCTCAGGCTTTCAAGTTGTCAAAGATAATTTTGAAAAAATCATTGCACTTGTCCCTTTTAAAATTAACTTTATGGACGCAAATGAAAATGTGCTAATCAGCAATCACGGCGCGATAAGTTCAGATTCAGGCGTTATTTTGGATAGATTCAAATTGCAAAATTCAAAGATTTTGCGCGTAAAAATCGATGATAAAATTTGCTATTTCGCCGTGAATCAAAGTCCGATTTATGACAGCAATAAAAATATAGTCGCATATTTGCAAATAGAATTTGCAATAGATGATATTTTAGACTACCTAAACAGGGATAATATCAAAGATTTAAGCGATAATGAAAAATTGCTAATAGCGTTTGACAACCTAAATGACGCGCTTATGATTTATGATATGGGTAAAAAAGCAAGTCGATTCGGCACGGATTTAGGCGAATCCACGCATTTAGGCGAATCTAGCGATTTAAGCAACTTTAGCGATTCAAGCGACTCATATAATGACGCGATTCGCCCAAGCGATTCGGGCAGCTTTTTCATCACAAGCCCCAGCTTTGGGACTATGCTTGATTTTGTGGATTTGGCAGGGCAAAATAATTACATTTTGGATTTATTTCACCCAAGCGAAAGGGCGCGAGTGGAGACGATTTTAAATAGCCTAAAAAACGAAAGCGTGTTATTTGAAAGTCTTATGATAAATGACAAAGGCACTTTCCCTGTGGAGATTAACGCAAATATCATAAGTGCGGATTCAAAAAATCTCATAAATCTAAACATTAGAGACACTTCATTTCGCAAAGCGCAAGAGCAAAAGCGCGACAGAGCGCGAATCCTAAAGATGAGCCAAAATGAGATTTTACAAAAGATTCACATTTTGTATTTGGCACTAGATAAAATCAATAATCTGCTTGAATCTACGCAAGGCGCGATTGAGGGCATAATCGCCGAGCATAACGAAATGCAAGATGAACTAAATGGCATTATCGCCTTGCAAGAAAAGGCACTTGGCGCGATTAACGAAATCATCAATTTTTACGCGCACACGGACATTAAAACAATGGTGGATATTATAAATCTCATCGAAAATATGAAGCATTTGATTTTCACAAAATACATTCTTAATAACACCACCATTAGCATAATCCAAAAAGGCACGATTAGCGAAATCTACTGCGACAAAAACGCCCTAAAAATCATTCTAATCTCACTTATCAAAAATTCCCTTGAAAATATCAACTACGCCAAAGGGAGCAATTTTTACGGCAAAATCATCGTAGAGATTGCCGAGCTAAACGACAGCCATTTGCTTTTAAGTATCGAGGATAATGGTGGCGGGACTGATGAGGGGAATTTGGAGCGTTGCTTTGATGCCTTTTACAGCACACACAGCGACAAAGTCGGGCTTGGACTAAGTGCGTGTAAAGTCATCGTGGAGGATTTGCTAAATGGCGAAATAATGGCAATGAATACCGAAAACGGCTTTAGGGTGGAAATCACTTTGCCTATGGGATAATATGCTATTGTTTTAAAAATTTTTATAGTAAAATCCGCATTTTTCAAAAGCGCAATCATTTTGGCGCGAAAATTTACGCAAATCAAAATCACGCTAAAACCGCGCACACAAGGACAAAAATGGATATTTCACTAGATACTTTTCTTATCTCGGACACGCATTTTGGGCAAGATTCGGTGGCGGTGCGTGAGGAGATTAGGCAGCGAATCGCCACGCATTTGGGCTATAAAAATCACTTTGATTTGCTGGTGGATAATTGGAATATGCGCGTGGGGAAGGACGATTCGGTGCTGCATTTGGGCGATGTGTATTTCAAAGATGGGCTAAAATATGCCAAAAAGCTAAATGGCAAAAAACGCCTAATCATCGGCAATAACGACATTGGCAAAATAGGCGATATGCGAAAATTTGAGGCGTTGCGCGATTTGGGCTGGGTGGCAAAAAATAAAGTCGCCCTAAAGATTCCGCACGAGCAAAAACATCGCGTCCGTGAGCGAATCGCCCAAAAATACAAGCATATCGATGAGCCGATTTTCCTAAATGGGCTGATTATCGACATTGCGGGGCATCGAATCTTATTTTCGCATTTTCCTGTGTTTGATAGAAAGCGAAATGACAGATTTTGCGCGGTGCGCGATGTTTTGGACGATTATTATCGATTC
>JBNMHH010000182.1:0-4319 GCA_050872665.1 Helicobacteraceae bacterium | reverse complement strand
TTTTTTGGATTGCTTCGTCAGCTTCGCTTCCTCGCAATGACGACTCGGTGGCATTTGAATCGCCTAGCAATGACGGAGTGATTTTAAACCTCTCCCCATAGATTCGTGCTATTTTTATGGCGCATTCATTTGCTTCTAACCCCGAGTTGCAGAAAAATACGCGCATATCTGCCCCCGCTAATTCCACCATTTTTTTTGCCAAACGCACTTGCGAATCAATATAAAAAAGATTTGAGAGATGAAGCACTTTTTTTGCCTGATTTGCGATAGATTCGACAAGTGCTGGGTGATTATGCCCCAAAGCATTTACGCCGATTCCTGCGGTAAAGTCGATATATTCTGCGCCGTCATTGGTGTAGAGTTTCGCGCCCTCCCCACGCACAAAATGCGTATAATCCCTAGCGTAAGTGTCTAGCAAATATTGTTTGCTAAAAATTTCCAAATTATCCAATGTGTAGCTCCTTATAAAGTTTGATTGCGAATCTATCCGTCATAGAGGCGATATAGTCGCTTACAACGCGGTGGTGTTTTGCGCCTTGCGCAATTTTATCGCGCAAATCACTTGGCAAGAGATTCCTATCGTCCATAAAGTCGCTAAATAGGTGCTTTACGACATTTTTGCCAAATGCCATTTTTCGCACTACACTCTCGCTGCGATAGAGATTTTTAAACAAAATCTGCTTTAATTTGGAGAGATTATTTTTGATTTCATCATTGTATGTTATCGCCCTGTGCGCTTTAAAATTAGCAATAATCTCTTCGATTAGAAAGCAAATTAGCGCGGAAGTAAAGCGATATTTAAAAATCTTTTCCTTGCGATTTACGCCCTGTGCCTCGATATTTGCGATGATTTCACCAGCGATTTTATTGCCCTCTAACATATCAAAATTTATTAGCCCAAGTTTTACGCCATCATCAATATCGTGGCTTGTGTAGGCGATTTCATCGCTAAAATCTACGATAATCGCCTCTAAGCGCGGAGGCAAATCAATGCTAAACTCGCTATTTAAAGACTCGCTAAAAAAAGGCTTTTTATATGGCGCGGAATGTTTTAAGATTCCCTCTAGCGTGGCAAAAGTGAGATTTAGCCCATCATAATCTTTATAGCGTTTTTCTAATTTTGTAACCACGCGAAAACTTTGGAAATTATGCTCGAATCCATTCTTAAACCCACTTTGTTTAAGCAATAAATCTAACTCATCGCCTCCGCAATGCCCAAAAGGCGAATGCCCCAAATCGTGGGATAGCGCGATAGCCTCCGCCAAATTTTCGTCCAAACCGCAATATCTCGCAATCGTCCTAGCGATTTGGCTCACTTCAATGCTGTGCGTAAGCCGTGTGCGAAAATAATCGCCCTCATTATTCAAAAAAACCTGCGTTTTGTATTCAAGGCGGCGAAACGAACTGCAATGAATGATTTTGTCCTTATCACGCGCAAATGGCTCACGAAAATCCTCGCTAAAGTCGTAGAATCTACGCGTATCTTTATACTTTTTCATCGCATTTTCCCTAATAAAAATAAATTTGCGATTTTATCAAAATTACTTTAAAATTCCGTTTTTAAAAATCCAAATTTTAAGGCGAATCGTGGAATTACTAAGCAAAGCATTTGGCGTCTATGAGACAAATTGCTACATTTTAAAAAGCAAAGTGGGCGATTTTATCATCGATGCAGGGATAGATTCGGCTAGTTGGGTATGCGAAAATGCCAAAAATCCATTAGCGATTTTAAACACGCACGGGCATTTTGACCACATTTGGTGCAATGCAGAGTTACGCGAACAGCTCCAAATCCCCATTTACTGCCCTAAGGGCGATTGTTTTATGCTAAAAAGCGATTGCTTTAATTTGGGGCTAACGCCCTGTGCGCCAGACTTTGAGGCTATGCCAAATGAGATTTTTACATTTAAAAGCGATTTTTTAGCGCAGTGGCGCGAAAAAAATGCCACCGCTCGTCATTCTGAGCGTAGCGCGACAGCGCGTAGCGAAGAATCCAAAAAATTCGTGGATTCTTCGGTCGCTTCGCTCCCTCAGAATGACGAAAATTATATTATCGTGGAATTTATGCACTTTGCGGGGCATACGCCGGGCTGCTCTGTCATCAAAATCAAAGAGGCGCAAAGCGCAGATTCAAGCGCATATTTTTTTAGTGGCGATTTTATATTTTATCGCACGATTGGGCGCACGGACTTTCCTTACTCAAGCCCCAAAGATATGGCAGAGTCTTTAAAACGATTTGGCAAACTCGACTTTGACGCCAAACTTTATCCCGGACACGGGCAAAGCACGACTATCAAGGCGGAACAAGCGCATTTACCGCTATATTTAAGGGGGCTGGTATGCTAAGTGAGAGCGATAAATTCCGCTATTTACGGCATTTAATGCTTGATGAAGTGGGTGAATCAGGGCAGGAAAAACTTTTTAAGGCAAGTGTGCTAATCATCGGCGCAGGTGGGCTTGGCTCTCCAAACGCGCTATATCTCACCGCTGCGGGGATTGGCAAAATCGGCGTTTTGGACTTTGACAAAGTGGATTTAAGCAATCTGCAACGCCAGATTTTGCATAATATGGGCGATTTGGAGCGATTTAAAGTCGATTCCGCCCTTGATAAGCTATCTAAAATCAACGACAGGACGGAATTTGCCCTGCATTACGAGAAAATTAGCGATGATAATATTTGCGATTTGATTAAGCCATATCAATTTATCATTGACGCTACGGATAATTTTGAGGCGAAATTCCTTATCAACTCCGCTTGTGTGCGCGAAAATAAGCCCTTTTCACACGCTGGGATTTATAAGTTTTGTGGCAATGCGATGAGTATTTTGCCCCGCAAAAGCGCGTGTTTGGCGTGTGCGTTTGAAGCCCCACCGCCAAAAGAGCTAAATAGTTTCTTTAAGGCTGGGCTTTTTGGCGCGGTGCCGGGGGTGCTTGGCTGTATTCAAGCAAGTGAGTGCATAAAGTATTTTTTAGGCACGGGCGAAATGCTTTACAATCGCCTATTAAGCGTGGATTTAAAAAAGATGATTTTTAGAGAAGTGGTTGTGAGGCGCAATGAAAACTGCCAAATTTGTGGCGATAAATCCTAAATTGTGATGAAACCTAGTGGCGATGAATCTTAAAAAATTCCTATCCATTGTTGATATTTTTTGCGATTCGCCCCTGCGACATTTTTTAGATTCGCACCCAAAGATTCGCATTGCCTTGCGAATATTAGCGATTTTTATCGTATTTTTAAGCTCTTTAGCGGTTTTTAGCTACATTTGGATTGTCAATAATTATTATGATGACATTACTTTTGATGTGGTGCTTTTTCACCTGCGATTCCCCCTTGTGGGCGTGAATAACGCCTTTGTGTATAGCTATGTTACTCGCGCTTTGATTCCTAGCATTGTAGTTGCGGTGTTTTTTGCGATTCGCCCACGCGCTGCGCTACTTGTGGGCTTAATCTTAAGTGCGTTGTTGCTAAAGGTGCAGCGCATTATCAAAGTCTCAATGGTTGTGGCGTGGCAACAGCACATTTCGCTTTATAAAATGCTAGTAACTTTCATCAAAGGCGGATATTTCAATTCATTTTGGTGGAATGAACCCTTTGGCGCGTGGTTTGTGCTAAAGGCAATATGCTGGATTGTGGCGATTTGCCTATTTATTTTTATAATTTTTTGGGTGGGCAGATGGCTTTGCAAAGTAATGAATCTTTATGCGCAAATTGTGCTTTTCTTTGCCGTTGTCGCGCTAAATTTTTGGATAATTGATTCGCATTTTCATTTGAGACAATACCTTGCGCCAAAGGAATATGGCAATTTTTATGATGAAAATTATCGTATAGATTTTGGCGATTTTGGCACAAAAGATTCAAACATAAAAAATGCTAATTCTACCCCTCCCCAAGAGCGAAAAAATGCTAGAAATTTGATTATCATTTTTGTGGAATCAATGGAGGCGAATTTTGCCACCGCACCATTAGAGGCAGATTCGCCCACTTTTAATGCGATTCCCAATCTCTACGCCCTTGCGAATCGCCACACGACTTTTTCCACCACACAGGGCATTGGCGGACATTTGCAGGTGGGGAGAACTAGCTGGACGATTGCAGGGTTAATTGGCTATATGTGCGGAATCCCGCTAAATGCGACAAATTCCATAAACGCAAAGACTTTTTTGCCTAGTGCGCGGTGCGTTAGCGACATTTTGGCAACGCATAATTACAATCAAGTGATGATTATGGGGAGCAATGATGATTTTGTCGCAAAGGGCGCGTTTCTAAGCTCTCATCACATAAAAAGCAATGACTTAAAACATTACAAAGACATAGGCGC
>JBNMHH010000181.1:0-4383 GCA_050872665.1 Helicobacteraceae bacterium | reverse complement strand
TTCCAAGCTATCGCTGCCGTGCACCGCATTTGCGTCAATGTTCTCCGCAAAATCCGCGCGAATCGTGCCTTTTTCAGCCTTTTTAGGGTCGGTATCGCCCATAAGAGCGCGATTCTTTTTCACGGCATTTTCGCCCTCAAGCACCATAACCACGACAGGTCCGCTTATCATAAAGCTAACCAAATCCTTAAAAAATGGTCGCTCTTTGTGAATGGCATAAAAATCTTGGGCGTTTTTCTCACTAAGCTGAAGTTTTCTCATCGCCGCAATTTTCAGTCCATTACTCTCGAATCTATCGATGATTTTGCCGATGACATTTTTCTTTACCGCATCTGGCTTGATAATCGAAAGTGTTCTCTCCACGAAAATCTCCTAAATTTTTAAAAATAAAAGCGAAATGATAGCATAAAATTTTAAAAAAATATTAAAGTGTGGATTTTTTAGATTCACTTTAGATTCTAATCAATAGCAGTCTTATCTAACGCCTTAAAATACGCGATTTCAATGTCATATAATTCATAGCGAATCACCTTAAAAATCTCACTCACGGAATCTAGTTCAGATTCTGCACTTTCCTTGCAAGAAGCAAATTCTAGTATTGTGGATGAATTTTTAGGGTTGTGCGAGGCGAACGAATGAGACGCACTTGGTGTGCGTTGCAGTGAGTGAGCCGATGCACACCCTAAAAAGTCGCCACAAGACGAATTTGCAGCAGAAACTAACTTAAATATTTCCTCCAAAACCCTTGCAGATTCCTCACTGCGCTTGAAATTTGCCAAAGCAATGTCGCGTAGATTTTCGCGCGTTTTTTCGCTCGGTGTGGATTTTTTAAGTATGTCGTTTTTTATGTCGCGGTGTTGTAGAAGTGTCGCGCCAAATACGCTATCATTGATTCGTGCCTTGTGGCGCAGAGTTTTTAAGCTAGAAGCCAAAGATAAATCATTTAAGATATATCTTGCAATGTCCTCTATGACGCGAATCCCCTCGCGTAAGCGATTAAGATTCGCGTCAATTAGCCGTTTTTCAGTCTCTATTAGCGTATCCAAGTATGTTTAGTAGGCTCACAAAGAGGTTATAAACATCGAGGTATAGGCTGATTGCCGCCATTATCGGACTATCATAGCGTCCGCGAATGATATTTTGTGTATCATAGGCGATATATAGCGTGAATACAATCGTTGCGATGCCCGAAATCACCACGCTTACAAGCCCAGCGTTTTGAAAATTAAAGAAATATCCAGCCACTAGGTTTATCAAACTAGCCACGACAATGCCGATAAGCGCGATAAATAGGATTTTGCCCCAGCTTGAAAGGTCGCTCTTTGTTTTGATTGCATAAAGCGACATAATGCCAAATACGATGGTTGTGCCTAAAAGTGCCTGTGCGACTATGCTAACTCCCGCAGGAAGCGCAAGGACGCTATATAGAAGTGGCACTAACGCCACGCCTGTAAGGAATGTGAAGGTAAAAAGCAAAATCACATTTACTACGGGCTTTTCTTTTAGGAAAACAAGTGCGATTAGCGCGATGATTTCAAGGGCGAAAATGCCAAACATTGCGCCACCGCTTATCATCGGCGCAAATGGAAGCGCGATATACGCCCCAATCGTGCCAAAAAGCAAACTCGCCGCAAAAAACTTATAAGTTTCTTTCACAAAGCGCACGAGCGTATTTTCCGCCACTGCCTCAACGCCAATATCTTGCGTATAATTTCTATCATATAAAGCCATTAAATTGCTCCTTAAAATTTGAATTTGAAAGGCGAATTATAGCGAAGTAAAATTAAATTGCAAGTTTTTTGGATATAAGACACAATTATCGTGCCTTTTTTCTCAACTCCTTGCGTTTTTCCGCTGCCTCATATCGCCTTTTTTGCTCCTCTGTTTCTGGCACTAGTGGCTCTACTTCAAATGGCACTCCATCAGGGTCCAAAGCCACCATTGTAAAGTAGCTCGTATTTGTGTGCGTGGCGGTGCGGTTTTTTATATCCTCCGCGATTACCTTTATACCGACTTCCATAGAGCTTTTGCCCGTGTAATTCACACTCGCTAGGAATGTTACGAGATTGCCGATAGGTATAGGGTGCTTAAAGCTGATATTATCCACATACACCGTTACGACATCTACCCCGCAGTAGCGCGTAGCACACGCATACGCCACTTGGTCGAGCATTCTCATAATATGTCCGCCGTGCACCACACCGCTAAAGTTCGACAGCTCAGGCGTCATCAAAATCGTCATACTAAGCGACTTTCTGTCAAATACATTTTCCATTTTTATCCTTTGGGTTTAAAATATGCTGAAAATATAGTCATTTGGGCTTTAAGATTCGTTAAAATTTGGATTTTTATGCTTATTTTGAGTAGCTTTGTGGCAAAAATTGCTACTTTTTGGCAATGTGTGCGATTCAGAACTTCAATGTTTGCATTTTTTACTTTATGATTTTCCCAGCCTCACCACAAAGCATTTTGGCTCTTTTTGGTATGTGATTTCTCCGTTGTGTGCCTCTGCGATTTGTTTGCAGAGTGCTAGTCCTAGCCCATTGCCCTTTGACTTTGTGCTTTTAAAGGCGGTAAAGAGATTTTCCACTTCGCGCACTCCCTCGCCATTGTCATAGATGCGCAAAATCTGCGATTCGCCATCGCACTCAAAGGCGATTTTTATCTCCCCGCACTCTACACTCTCGCTCTCCTCGATTGAATCAATGGCGTTTAAGATGAGATTTTGCAATAAAATATTTAGCAATTCGCCATCGCAGATAATCGCCTCTGCCTTTATGTCAAAGACAAAGTCGATTTTTTTGGCATAGTCAAAATAGCTTAGGCAGTCCTCCACGCACTGCTTAATAATCCCACTTTTATGCCTTTGGCGCGTGGATTGAATGCCCTTGCTTATCATCAAAGTCGCCTTTATCAGTCGCTCCACCTGCCAAATCGCCTTTTTCATCTGCAAAATGCAAAGTTTCGTCTTAAAGTCCAAATTTTCATTTAGCAAACTAGAAATCATCAGTGCTATCGCGCCCACAGGATTGCGAATCTCGTGCGCCAAATGCGCGGAAATCTGCCCCATACTCGCTAATCTCTCGCGTTGCTTTTCATTTGTGATATTGGTGGCGGTGATGATGATTTTGTCGTTTTTTGTGATTTTGTGCATTAGGTAGTTTTCGCCCTCAAAAATCACCTCAAACTCGCTAAAATCCTGCGGACAAAGCTCCAAAATCCTATGAATCTTTTGCGCTCCACTATTGTAATAAAAAAAACTCCCATCGCTATTTATCACCCAGATAGGCATAAGAAGCGACTCTATGAGATTAAATGTATTTTGTAATTTGTTATATTCGCTTTGCGCCGAATCGATTTGCTTGATAAAAGCATCTAATATTTTTAGCGCAGAATCGCGCTCTTTATCCGTGCTGTGAGTGCTATACTCGCTTATGATTTGTTTAAAAACCTCATCGAGATTTTCCATTAGGCTTCTTTTTGCAAGTCTTTGAGATAGTTATAAAGCAAATCGCTGTATCCAAAGCTCCCGCTTAGCGAATCCGCAATGCTGTCCTTATACATAGACTCATAAATCGCGCTCCCCGCCTCTTTGGGGTAAAGCGGATTGTCGAATTTTATGGCGGTATCTAACATAAACTTTAATATTAACGCCTCAAATGCGTCTGTTTGCTCACGCAACTTCGCGTCATCGGTGGTTTTGCTAATATAATTTATGGGCTTATTCAAAATGGCGGGATTGTATGGCATAGTGGAATTTATTTGCATTGCTTGTCCTTTATATGTGCGTGATTTTCGCAAGATTCAAAGCAAAAAGGATTCCAAGCAAATATGGCAAATCAAAATAAACTCGTTTGGTGGATTAGAGTCTAGGGTTTATGGGGATTCTACTTTTGGGACAAGCCAAAAGTAGCAAAAATTTTAAGTGGTTGTGCTACGCACGGATTTAATTTTTTGGATTCGCCAAGGTGGGCGTTGCATTAGCAATGCGCCCACGCCTACAAATCAAAATAGTGCGAATCTAATTAACGCTACTTCTTAAAATCAAATGTGCCAAGTTGCCACATTTTTTCGGGATTGATAACCTTATCGCCATTGCCTTTATCAGTTACATAACTTTTTTGCAATGCACTACAAAATCCACTACCACTTAATTTGCTAGGGTTAAAATGAATATCGCCTGTTTTTGTATCTATCCATATAAATGGCACTTCGCCCTTATCACAACCTTTTGGTGAGATACCATTATCAAAGATTGTCCATCTATCTGTTTCTTTTAGATATGCTTCTTTTACTTTAGCAAACCTTTCAGAATCTTTTTGTTTAGTTGGACCAATAGTAAATTCAACCTTAGCTCCCTCTAATATCCACTCACCCCAAGAT
>JBNMHH010000180.1:0-4455 GCA_050872665.1 Helicobacteraceae bacterium | reverse complement strand
GGATTATCTTTACCCCCGCGTTTTGCAAGTCATTGATTTCATCAGCGATTCCTAGTGCGATTTGCTTGCACACGGCTTCACGGCTCAAGTCATCGCGCACAAAGCTCCAATTTAGGATTGTAACGGGTCCTGTTAGCATTCCTTTCATTATCTTTTTTGTGAGGCTTTGGGCATAAGTTATCCACTCCACAGTCATCGCCTTTGGACGCGCCACATCGCCATAGATGATAGGAGGCTTGACATAGCGCGAACCATAGCTTTGCACCCACGCATTTTTGCTAAACACAAAGCCCTCCATTTGCTCGCCGAAATATTCCACCATATCGTTGCGCTCTGGCTCGCCGTGCACAAGCACATCTAGCCCCACTTCCTCTTGGAATCGCACACAATCGATGATATAGTCCTTTATGCCCTTTTCATAATCGCTTTGGCTAATCTCGCCTTTTTTATATCCTAGTCGCAAGGCACGCAGTTCAGGAGTCTGGGGGAATGAGCCAATAGTAGTGGTGGCTAAATCAGGGTAGCCTAGCACTTCGCGCTGAATCTTTATGCGCTCTTTAAAGCTAGAATCACGCTCTTTTTTGGCGACTTTTTCCACGCGTTCGCGGATTTTGGGGTTATTTGTCTTAGTAGATTTTGCGCGGGAGAGATTTGCCTCTTTGTTTTGCTCCCACGCGCCTTTTATTGCGCTAGTTACGCCATTTCTAAAGGCTTCATTAAGCAAAGTGATTTCGCCGATTTTTTCACTCGCAAAGCTAAGCCACGATAAAATCTCACTTGGGATTTTGCCACTTTCTTCGCCCTCTTTGCTAAAAGGCGTATGAAGCAATGAGCACGAGCTAGATACGACAACGCGCTCTTTTGGCACGATTTTAGCGATTTGCTCCAAAAGGGCGAGTTTGGATTCCAAATTTGCCACCCAGATATTGCGTCCATCGATTACGCCAGCGAAAAGGACTTTGTCGCTTTTGGCGATTGCCTCTAATGAATCAAAATTTTTGCTTCCTACGAGAAAATCTAGCCCGATTCCATAGATTTTGGTGTCTAGCAAGATTTCGGTTAGCTCCTTGCTATGCTCAAAAAATGTGCTTACAATAGCGGTAATGCCTTTCTCCGCGATAGAATCATAAATGCACTTTATGGCACTTCCGCCCTTGCTACACTCTAGCCCGAAAATCCCCGCATCAAACCCGCGCACAAAGATAGGCTCACTAAATTCGATGATGACTTCATTGCCACCGCTTTTTAGCGTGGCTAGCTCATCGATTAAGTCCAAATATGCGGATTTTACTTTCTTAAACACTTCGGTATGTTCGCCCTTTTGGATTTTGCTAAGTGCAAAAAATGTAAAAAGTCCTATGAGGTTGATTTTTGGCTTATGCCCTAGTGCCAAAGCCTCTTTATACTGCGCGATTATGCCACTTGCATCGGCGTGATAGCTATCATCAATGCTTAGCTCTGGCACGACATAGTGATAGTTTGTGTTAAACCACTTTGTCATCTCGCACGCCACGCCGTTTTTATGTCCTCGCGCTAGGGCGAAATAGCCCTCTAAGCCTTTTAAATTCTGAAATCTAGCGGGTTTTGCGCCCAGCGCGTAGGCTAAATCAAGCACATTGTCATAAAGGCTAAAATCATTTATGCACACAAAATCCAGCCCTTTTGCGTTGCCTGTGCTATTTGCGCCGTTTGCTTGTGAGCCCCCAGCTTGTAAAGCCCAATGTTTTGCGCGCAATTCTTTTGCCGTGCTTTGTAGCTCCGCCTCACTTGCCTTGCCACTCCAATACGCCTCTAATGCCTTTTTTAGCTCTCTATTTTGCCCGATTCGCGGGAATCCCAAAATGTTTGTCTGTGGTGTTTTACTCATTATGAATCCTTAAAATTTGATTTATAAAAAGTTGCAATTCTACAATAATCATATTGTATTTGTCAATATTTTGCATTAAGATTCTGTGGAATCTATAAATTTATAGCGAATCTAAAAGGCAAATTTGCGCTGATTTGTCTAGCTTATTAAATCATACACCACATTTACGCGCACTTTTTTATTGCGCTTTGGCTTGGGGAATTGCCCAGCACTGCGCCTTATCGTGTCAATCGCATCATCATTTAGGACGCTATGTCGCCCACGAATCACGCGTATTCCCATAACCTCGCCACTTGTTAGCAAAATAAACTCAACTTGAATCTTATCCTGCAATTTCCTCGCACGGGCGATTTTTGGGTAGTGGCGATTTTTGTTGATAATATCCAAAATTGTCGCATAAAGCGCATCACCAGTGCCTAAAATCTCTACTTTTGCCCCAAGATGCGCACTCGCAGCAAGAGTCGAATCTAAATCGCTATCCACACTCTCAGCAACTTCCTGCATTTCTTCCTCTTGCATTTGCTTTTCAGCGGGGACAAAGGATTCTTTAGGCTTTCTATGATGATGGCGGTGCTTTTTATGAATCCTTTTTGATTTTCGGCTATCGATTGCCTCGCCACTGATATTTTCTAGGCTTAGGCTTAAGGCTTGGCTAGGCATTGATTTGATATTTTCTACGCGCTTAATATCCACCACCAAAAACGCAAATAAACTGCTATGCAATACAAATGACACTATAAAGCCGATTTTTAGCGGAGAAATGCTACTTAGTTTGTGCTTTAATGACAAATTTTTCGTGCCTCCTTTCTTTTAATATGTCTAAAATGTCGATAAACGCTTGGAATTTCGCATCTTTGTCGCTCACTAGCTCTATCAAAGTGGTGGATTCGACTGCCCCTATGCGCGATTTTGCCTCATCGAGGGTTATTTCCACTTCATCGATATAGATTTTGCTGTCCTTATCAAGCATAATGCTTAGCTTTTTTTCGTCCTTGATATTTTCTGCGGACTCCGATTCGGGGACATTGATTTTGATATGCCCTTGCGAGATAAAAGTCGCCACACTTAGCACAATCGCAAGAAGCACTAGCATAATGTCAATAAATGGGACGATATTTAGCCCGTCTCTGCGCGGTAATCTCATCGTCTAGCCTTTGTGTTGTGCTTTAAAGCGATTGCTTAAAATATCCACTTTGCGCAAAAACGCATTATAAATAATAAGCGTGGGAATCGCCACCAAAAGCCCCAGCGCAGTGGCTTTGAGTGCCAAAGAAAGCCCCACCATAATGTCTTTGACATTCATATCGCCACTCATTCCCATATCATAAAAGGTTATCATAATGCCCACAACCGTGCCTAAAAGCCCGATATATGGGGCATTTGAGTAGATAATATAAAGCGCGGTTAGATTTTTGGTAATCGCTTCCTCAAAATCATCTAATCGCGCATAGTCCGCAAATCTAAGCCGTTTATAAAAAATCACTCGCTCAATACTAAACCACACGACTAAAAAGCTCATAAATCCCAAAATCGCAAAGATTGCCAAATCCACATATTGCTTTAAAAGCTCCATTTTTACACCTTTTTTTATGAGATGAATTTATAAATATTTTAATCGAATTTTAGTGTGCGAATCATAAAAAGAAACTTAATCTTAAGAATTGTTTTTAGTTGTGATGAAAAATCGATAATAAAACTTTAAGATTTTATGCTAAAATCGCACGAAATTTAAAACGGAGGAAAATATGAGCGATTCGGCGAAAAAAGTTTTAGTGCCAATACTACAAGGATTTGAGGAAATCGAGCTGGTTAGTATCGTGGATATTTTGCGTAGAGCTGGGCTTAGTGTAGCTTTGGCTGGACGCGATGAATATGTGAGTGGAGCGCATAATATCACGCTAAAGGCGGAGTGCAAATTAGATTCGCTAGACACAAGCGAATTTAGCGCAATCGCCCTTGCTGGTGGCTATGAGGGTATGCAAAATCTATGCAAAGATAGCTTTGTGATTAAGGCGTTGCAGGATTTAAATGCGCGTGGTAAGCTAGTGGCGGCGATTTGCGCATCGCCTATCGTGCTAGGCAAGGCAGGTGTGCTAAAAAATAAATTTTCGTGCTACCCAAGCTGCGAGGATTCAATCACTTCGAGTGCCAAATATTGCGCGGAAAAAGTGGTGATTGATGAAAATATCATTACCGCAAATGGACCCGCGAGTGCGAGTCTCTTTGCCTTAGCAATCGTGGAATATTTGTTAGGCAAAAGCAAACGCGATGAGATTGCAAAAGAGTTGCTATTAGATTAGATTTTAAAGGTATTTTTGTATAAAATAAATAAATGGGTTGATAAGCAGTCATTGCGAGGGAGCAACGCGACCAAAGCAATCCAAATAAATTGAATAAAAGGACACAATACAATGCTCTTCTCCTCATTCACATTTATCTTTGCATTTTTGCCGATTGTGTGGGCAGTATTTCATTTGCTTAAACGCACACGATTCAAATCTCACTACAAAATCGCAAAAATCTTTTTGATTATTTCTAGTCTATTTTTCTATGCGTTTTGGAAAGTGGCATATTTACCTATTTTGCTT
>JBNMHH010000179.1:0-4460 GCA_050872665.1 Helicobacteraceae bacterium | reverse complement strand
TTTCTATGTATTTAGTTGCATATTTTAGATAAAGTCTGCAAATCCATTTGTATTTATTGTCGTCCAAAAGCACCGCACAATAAGCCGCTTGTGCCGTGCCACGCGGACAAATATTATTTAGATTCGCTTTAGGATTTTCTAGCAAAATTCCGCGCACGATATAAAAGGCTTGGTTTTCCTCTTCATTTAATTCCTTGCTAGTGTCTTGCGATTGCGCATTTTGCGCTAACGCAATACTTACTTTATCATCTATCATTTCGCTACAAGCACGGATTATATGCGACCTAAATTCCTTTATTTTCGGTGTAGTCTTTTTTACGCCAAATTTTTTATCTATCACAAATCCTACAAACTCATCGCTAGGCTTTTGAATTTCACTTGACAGAAAGTCCTTTATTGTCTCACATATCGCATTTTCAGCCTTTTGCTCTAGCATTTTCTTTGCCTTATTTTGAATCGCTTTTATTCTGCTTTGCAAATTTCCACACTTAAAATATTCTAAAATTTCAAGCGATTCGCTATCTATCTTAGATTCAAGGTTTAGCGTCATAAATGGCGATGAATCCATTATATTTGGCTTTTGCGTATCGCCAAAAAAGCGATATTCCAAGCCATTTGTGAGTATCCCAAACTTACAGCCATTTTTCGCACACGCGCCAAAATACCCCGCTAATTGCCCTTGCGGATTGCTATTTGGCTTTTTTAAGTCCAAATCCACGCTATGATGCTTTATCTCAACTATCGCCAAAGGTTTGCCCTTGCTTAAAATCGCATAATCCGCCTTGTCGTTCTTATCAAACCCCGCATTATACTCAGGCACAAGCACTTCAATGCCGTCATAGCCGAGTATTTGTAAAAACGGCTTGACAAATTCCGCTCGTGTGTGGGCTTCATTTTTAACAAGTGGCTTATTTTTGGCTATTTTCTCCGCAAGTGTATTTAATTTTTCTAATATTTCGTTTGGCATTGTTGCCTCCTTTAGATTCGCTCTTTATATTCGATTTCGCCTTCGCCTGTTTCGCCACATTCTTTGCAACGCCAAAATATTCTTCTCACACCCACTCGGTAGCTTGTTGTAGTTGTCTCGCCTTTGCTATTGCTACTTGTTTCAGTTATGACAGATTCGCTAATGGTTTGTCGTTTGGTATGCTCAATACAATATGATTTTTGACAGCTTGGGCAAGTCGCATTTTCTTTATATTTACGCAGATATTTTAAATACCAGCCATTGCCAAATAAACGCCATACACCCACTGTGCCTATAATGGTTGTAGCGATAGTTAGAATAATCCAAACAACTATATCATCATTTTTAAACCCTAATACACCAAATAATAAAAAGCTACAAGCAAAAGCGCTAACAAACAAAATACCAATAGCTATCACGCTCATCTCAAACTTAATAACTATCCACTTAGCTTTCCTTTTAGCCTCATTTTCATCTATATTTGATGGCACAAAATTTCCCATTTTTAACTCCTTTAATTTCTATAATATTCGCTCATAGTGTGGCGATATTGTATTTCTAGTTTTGTATCGTTAAATGTAAGCCATAGAAATTTAGATTCAGCAAATATACGCAAATCTCTAAATGTTATGTTTTCATCTAAATACCCATCTTCGTCAAATAACTTTGACTCATTTATCATACTTTGTATGGCGTGAAAATTGCATTGTTTCAATTCTTTTGCCTCATCTTCGTCATATTCTACAACACCCAAAGGGTCGTGTTCAATTATTTTCCAAAAGATTTCATTTGAAATCTCTCTACTCTCAAAAAGTTTATTAAACAAAGCGAAACCTAACTTACATTTCAACATATCAACATAGTCAGTATATGATTCTTGTAAGAATTTATTCATCTTAGCACTATCAATAATGCTATCGTCATCTTCTTTGCAACTTAAAAATGCATCCGCCTCAATAATCACCTTTTGTGTTTTTTCATCATAGTAACTTTTTGCCCTAACAGATACTGCTTCTTTAAGTTTGCGCAATTCAAATAGCCACTGAGAAATCCGCTCTACTCCTCTATAAAGTTTTTGACTTTGCACAAAAAATACATTAACAAACAACGCCACCGAATCTTTTGAATTGTCGCATAAATTTCGCGCTATTTGCTTGTCTAACTCTTTTAGCTCATCATCATTGCCACGATTTAAAATCGCTACAATTTCTTCCTTGCTCTTGGCAAATTTAGCCATTTTAGCCTCCTTTTTACAAAAAAATATGCGAAATTATATCTTATCAATAATTAAATTATCTTTAATCAATAAGTATAAAGCCTATAATCGCGCTTTTATAGTAAATCACTAAAAAGCGAGTAGATTATGACTATCTTAGAGCGAATCAACGCTATTTTAAAAAGCAAAAATATGTCCAAGCGTGAGCTTGTGCATCGTATCATTGCGCTTGAATACCGCGCCGCCAAAACAGGCGAAATCCCCACTGAATCAAGCATTTACGCCTACCTAAATGGCACGATTGAGCTAAAGGCAGATTTGCTCCCATATATCGCACAGGCACTCAATATCTACGAGCAGGAGCTATTTAGTAGCGAGGCAAAAAGCCAAAAAATATTGCAAAAAATTTATCGAAATAATATAGAACGATACGCTGAAATTATTGATTTACTAGAATATGTCTCGCCCAAAACGCTAGAGACTTTGGAGGCGATTTTAGAGAAAAACAAGGCAAGTGTGCAAGAGCTAAACAACGCCCTAAAAAATTATATCGTGTGAGATTTTGCGCTTTTGTGCTTTTTAGATTCGCCAGATTCGCCTAATTTGCGATTCGCCCAAAAGATTCGCGCTTTTTTGATTCGTCTAATTCATAGATTCGCCCACAAGTGCGAACTTTGCGCGAAACTTAAAAATCGCTACAAAATTATTATATAATGCAAATTTCTTTAGCAAAAAATTTTTAAGGATTCGCGATGGATTTACTTGATTTTTCGTGGCTTTTGTCGCCTGAAGCGTGGGTTGCGCTGGTTACGCTTACGCTTTTAGAGATTGTGCTTGGTATTGATAATATCATATTTATCGCCATTTTGGTTACGCGTCTGCCACAAGCGCAACGCGACAGAGCGCGAATTTTAGGACTTGCCCTAGCGATGATTACGCGAATCGCGCTTCTTGCCTCAATCTTTTGGATTATGAAACTCGTTGCGCCCCTATTTAGCGTCTTTGGTGTAGATATTTCGGGCAAAGATTTGATTTTAATCGGGGGCGGATTATTTTTGATTTGGAAAAGCACATTGGAGATTCACGCCCAAACGCAGGGCGAATCGCACAATGATTTTGACACAACCAAAAAGGCGAGTTTTGGTGGCACACTAATCCAAATCGCGCTTTTGGATATTATATTTTCGCTTGATTCCGTCATCACGGCGGTGGGAATGGCAAAAGACTTGCCTGTGATGATACTCGCCGTAATCATCGCGGTGTTTATAATGATGTTTGCCTCAAAATATATCGCGCAATTTGTCGATGAAAATCCCAGCATAAAAGTCCTAGCACTCGCATTTCTAATCCTTGTGGGCGTTACGCTTATCGCTGATGGGCTGGATTTTCACATATCAAAGGCTTATATTTACTTTGCTATGGCGTTTTCTTTGGCGGTGGAATCTATCAATATTTACATTAGCAAAAAGCAAAAAAAGGCATAAAATTCGCGAAAATAGTGCGAATCTTTGGGCGAATCTACGCCCACACTCGTCATTACTTAAGCGTAGCGAAGTATCCAAACAAAATAAATCCAGCGCGAAGCGCGAATTTGCAGTATTTTGTCATTGCAAGATTCGGCTTTCACCTGAATCGAAACAATCCACACTCTCTCGTCATTGCGAGGCGATTCGAGCGAATCGCCGAAGCAATCTATTTTTTGGATTGCCACGAAAATTCGCTACGCTCATTTTCTCGCAATGACGGCGTAGAGATTCGTCATACTGAGCGAAGCGAAGTATCCAAGCCACGCGAATCTAAAATAAATAATGAATCAATGACCTAAAGATAAATCAAACAAATTACATTTTGATTTGCTTAAAGTGAGCGATTCGCCCTTGATTCACGATTCGCCCAAATGGATACTTCGGGCTAAAGCCCTCAGTATGACGAGGTGGGGCAAAGATTTGCCCTACCTTTTCCGTCATTGCGAGGCGATTCGCTCGAATCGCCGAAGCAATCCAAAAAAAAATAATAGATTGCCACGAAAATTCGCTACGCGCATTTTCTCGCAATGACAAGGCAAACGAAGCAAAAACTTTTATAAGGATTCCCCCCCTATTGCCTTATCCGCGAATCGCGCAATTTCATTATCTAACTCATCATCGATTTTACGCAGTCGCTCGTAAGCGTCCTTGCTTGATTTAAGTGCCTCATCGAATCTAAAGCCCTTTATGATGATACGATAGAGATTGGGCTTTTTTTTACGCCAATTATGCAGAGTGCTGACATCTACGC